>JACORW010000004.1 GCA_016179185.1 Gammaproteobacteria bacterium
ACGATCGGATCATTTACCACACCACCACCGGGGAACTGTTTTATGACCGCGATGGCAGCGGCACAAAGGCGGCCGTGCTGTTCGCCACCCTGGAGGGTGCGCCGACCCTGGATGCAGATGATTTCTTCGTGGTCGGGTAGTCAGACCGAAGTCACCACGCGACGCCGTAATCCTCCCCGTGATCGCTGGAGCCGCCCCAGAAGGTGCCGTGCTCCCAATCGAAGAAGATCGCGTTGATGGGGCCGGAAGTCCGTTCCCTCGTTTCCACTGTGTAACCCATGCGCTTGAGTTCCGCCAGGGTCCACGGCGGCGTATCCGACTGCACCGTGATCCTGCCCGGGATGGACTCATGCTGGCCGAATGAGGCGCGCATCTGGTAGCTGTTGATGTTCGCGGCCTCCGCGGCTTCCTGCACGTTCATGCCGAACTCGACGACGTTCAGAAAAAACTGCAACAGGTTCTGATCCTGGGTGTCCCCGCCCTGCACCGCAAAGGACAGGAACGGTTTGCCGTCCTTCAGTGCCAGGCTCGGAGTGAGCGTCGCGCGCGGGCGTTTGCCGGGTTCGACGACATTGAAGGGATTCTCCTTCGGGTCCAGGACGAAACTCTGCATGCGCTGGGAAAGACCGATGCCGGTGCGCCCGGCGATCACCGCGGGGATCCACCCGCCGCTCGGCGTGACTGACACCACCCAGCCCGAGGCTTCGGCGGCCTGTACGGAGGTGGTGCCGCGATGGAACGCCTGTTCGACCGCGGCAAGGTCGGTTTTTGCGCCGGGCCTCCCTTTGCCCCAGTCTTTCAGTAAATCCTGATACGGGTTTTCTCCGCCCTGGAACGGATACGGGTCACCGGGCGCAGCCGTCGCCTCATTGCGTTCCGCATTGATCTCCGCGCTGCGGGATTTCGCATATTCCTTGGATAACAGGCCCTGAACGGGCTCCACCGGCGGGAAGTACGGATCGCCGTAATAGAAATCCCGATCCGCGAATGCCAGGTTCATGACCTGGTAGAGCGTGTGGATGTAGCGCGCGGTGTTGTAACCCATGGTTTTGAGGTCAAGCGTCTCCAGCATGTTCAGCGCCTGAAGCATCACCGGCCCTTGCACCCAGGTGGTCAGTTTATACACCTCGATGCCGCGGTAAGTGGTCATCACCGGCTCCTCGAGGCGCACCTGCCAGCGCGCGAGGTCCTGTTCCGTGATCAGTCCCCCCTGCCCTTGCACACTGCGCGCGAGATCTGCGGCGATGTCGCCCTTGTAGAAACGGTCGTAGGCGGCGTAGATGGCCGTCTTGCGGTCCTTGCCCGCCGCCAGCGCGGACTGCTCCGCGTCCACCAGTTTCTGCAGCGTGGCGTGGAGGTCCGGCTGCCGGAAGATCTCGCCCGGATGCGGCGCTTCGCGGGTTTCGCCCGGGTGCGTCAGGAATACCCGGGCCGAGTCCGGCGACTGCTTGAGGCGTGCTTTTTCCGCCTCGATGTCGTCGGCGATATTGGCCTCGATGGGATACCCCTCGGCCAGGTGCATGGCGGGCGCCAGCACCTGTGCGAGGCTCAGCGTGCCGAACTCCGCCAGCATGACCATGATGCCGCCCGGCGTCCCCGGCGTGACAGCGGACAGCGGCCCGAATTCCGGCGGATAAGCCACGCCCTGTTTCTTGAAGAACGCTGGCGTTGCGCCGGTCGGCGCAACGCCGAGGCCATTGATGCCGATGACCTTGCCGGTGTGCGGGTTGTAGATGAGTGCCTGGGTTTCGCCGCCCCACGACAACACATCCCACATCGTGGCCGTGGCAGCGACCATGGCGCAGGCGGCATCCACGGCATTACCGCCCTGCTGGAAGATCATCGCGCCGGCGGTGGCGGCCAGCGGTTTGCCGGTGATGGCGACCCAGTGCCGGCCGTGCAACACCGGCTTGTTGGGGCGGCTGTCTGCGGCCCCGGCCTGCCATAACGCCAGGCACAACAGGGCGCCGCCAATCCACGCGGCCTGCGATCGCAGCAGAAGACGCATCACCGCGCTGGCAGGCAGGTGCCTGCCCGGTCCGTGCAACGTTCTGCTGAAACGATCAGGTCGTGCCCGAAGACCCGCCCGGCCAGGGGCTGAACGGCCAGGGGCGCTCCTCGGTCCCGAATGTCATGTAGCGCAGCACCTGATAAGCGTATTTCGTCAGTGCTTCGCTGAAGTCCTTGAGATTCGCGTTTGGACCGCCGGACACGACGGCCGTGATGAACTGGAAGATCACCAGCAGCCAGATGATCGTGACCAACACATAGAAGATGATGCCGAACACGACGATAAACAGGCCGCGCAGCCAGGTATCCACATTTTTGACGTTTTCTTGCACGGTGCTCATGTCCCCTCTCCTCTCGTATGGCTTGGGCGAAATGTCACTTTACCCCATCTCCCCCGGAGAGTTCAGGGGTGTCCGGCCAGCCAGAGCGGGCCGAACAGTATGACCAGCGCCCCCAGCAGGCAGAGCCCGACGCCGAGCCAGTCCGATGCCAGCGGTCGAGCGTTCTCCACGACGTTGAGCCAGGCCAGCGAGGCAATGATGTAAATGCCGCCGTAGGCGGCGAACGCCCGCCCGGCGAACTGGGCCTCCACGCGGGTCAGGGCCAGTGCGAAGACAATAAGCAGGATCGTGCCGGGAAGCACCCACAGGACATCGCGCTGCAGCCGCAGCCACATCCAGAAGCAATAGCAGCCACCGATTTCGCACAGGGCGGCGAGAAAAAACCAGGCCAGGTCACGCATGAGTATCTCACCTGCTTCCGGAGTGACGTGTCATCGGTCTGCCACATTCCGCTATGACGCTGTGATGCCTAAATAGCTGCTCCGAATTGCAGAACAGGCGGGTGGTCCGATCCCATGTTGGCGGACCGTGTGCCGCAGGGACAGCGGCACCCGAGCCTGCATGGCAGATTGCTGCTCCTGCGCAATCTGCATTCCCGCCATCCCTGGCGGTCAGACTGTATTCACGGCGTGTCTGCCAACGTGGGATCGGACCACCCCTTGTGTACTTGTATCATATTTCGGAACAGCTATTTAGCGTATGGGCCGCCGGCCACCGGAGCAAACCCTTTGATTGAACCCAGGCTTTGCCGGCAGTCAACCCAAGGGGCGCGTGCACTCGCCGGCGTTGCGGTTGCTGCAGCAGTACAACTTCCAGACCGGCGGTTTTCGCAGCCGCGGCGTGAAAGTCCACGCCGGGCTGCGCCCGATAGATGCGCGGCCGCGGTGAATGGAAATGGCGTACGGCATCACGGACGCTAATATTCACCGACAAAAGCTCGTTCTGAATCCGGGCCGGATAAATCCGGCCCCACAAGAGTAGAGTCATGCCGAGAGTCCCGTGGATCGATTCACGCCGGCCATTTTCTGGCCGAGATAAATCCGGCCCCCAATTGTAGAGTGGTGCCGAGAGTCCTGTGGATCGCTTCACGCCGGCCATTTTCTGGCCGGGATAAATCCGGCCCCCAATTGTAGAGTGGTGCCGAGAGTCCTGTGGGGCCGGCTTTAGCCGGCCTTGGTAAAGACACCATCGTCTGGAGGAGCCGCCTATGCCCCGTGCCCTTGTCGTTTCGTTGTTGCTCGCCCTTGCCGGTCCCGCTCCGGCGGCCGGCGACCGCGCCGCCATCGCGCAGGCGGTCGCTGCGCCGGACCGTTCCGCTGCCGACCGGGAACGCGATGCCGCCGAGAAACCCGTCGAAGTACTGGGGTTCTTCGGCGTGCAGCCGGGCATGCAGATTGCGGACGTGATGTCCGGCGGCGGGTATTACTCGGAGATCCTGGCGCGGACCGTCGGGCCAACCGGCACGGTCATCGCCCAGAACAATGCACCCTACGTCGCCTACGCCGGCAAGGAAGCAAACCGGCGCTTTGCCGGCGGCAGGCTCGCGAACGTGCGCCGCGTGAACTCCGAACTGGAGGACATGAAGCTCGGTGAAGGAACGCTCGACCTGATCCTCCTGGTCATGGCCTACCACGACGCTTACTGGATTGGAGAGGACTGGCCGACGGTGGACACCGACAAATTCATGGCGCAACTGTACGCGGCGCTGAAACCCGGCGGCATCGTCGCCGTCGTGGACCACATCGCGCCGGCGGGGTCCGGCATCACGCTGATCGACAAGCTGCACCGCATCGATCCGGAATTCGTGCGCGCGGAATTTCAGCGCTTCGGTTTTGTTTTCGACGGCGAATCAGACCTGCTCCGCAATCCGGCGGATGAGCATACGAAGGAAGTGTTCGACGAGAGTATTCGCCGGAAGACGGACCGGTTTGTGTACAGATTCAGGAAGCAGGACCAGCGCGTCCAGGGGTTTAGCAGGTTGATGCAAAACTGATTTTGCATCAACCTGCAGCGCCCCATAGCAGATTTCCTGCTCCTGCGAAATCTGCACTTCCGCCGGCGGAAAACTGCTCCATGCGTTTTCCGCACTTCCGCCGTCCCTGGCGGTCGTCCCTGGCGGTCGTCCATGGCGGTCGTCCATGGCGGTCGTCCATGGCGGTCGGATCGGACGCATCGTTTATCAAGCACGCAAGTGCTTGATAAAGGGAGCGAGGCCGAAGCTCTGCTTTGGCCGAGGTGAGAGGCAAAAGTCCAGGGACGGACTTTTGCATCAAGCTGTTAGACGTCTTCCCTCTCCTTCAACCCCAGATCCTCCAGAATCACGTTCGCGGTAATGGTCCCCATCGCCGAGATCCCGCCGCCCGGATGGCAGGAAGGACCGGTCATGTACAATTTCCTGATTGGCGAGCGGTATTGCGAATAGCCCGGGAACGGCCGGAAGTAGCCGAGCTGAGCGAGGATGCGCTCTCCGCCGGTGGGCGAGCCCTTGTAAAACGAGCGGTTGTTCGCCCAGAGATCCTCGGGCGTATGGATCGCGTACGCCAGGATGTTGTCATCGTCCATGTTGGTCGTGTGCTCGCGCAGCTTGCGCAGCAGCGTGCGTGCGAAGCCCTCCTTCTCATCCTCCCAGCGCCGGTTGCGGCTCAGCTCGCAGGGCGGAAACGTGTCCACGGTCAGGCAGTGCTTGCCGGCCGGGGCGCGGGTCGGATCGCGTACCGACCAGCACAGTGAATGGATGAACGGTTCGCTCGGCAGCTCGCCGGCCTCCACCTCGGCAAAGTGCCGCAAGACATCCTTGATAGGCCCAAAGATGCGGTGGTAGGGGCTCCTGCTCATCCAGGCCCCGTGCCTGAACTGCGGCGACTCGTTGATGGCGTAGTGCACCCGGAAGATACCGATGTCGCCGAAACGGAAATTGCGCACCATGCGCAGGAAGCCGTCGTCGAGGTGCCGGCTGTCGATCAGCCGCAGGAAAGTCTGCTGCGGATCGAGCGCGGTCACCACGCCGCGACGGCCGTGGATCTCGGTGCCTTCCTCGGTGCATAGGCCCTTGCACTCGCCGTCCGCGATGATGAAGCGCTCGACGGTCGCATTGGTGATCACCCTGCCGCCCTGGTCCTCGATCAGGCGCCGGCAGGCCTCCGGCAACTGCATGCTGCCGCCCTCGGGAATCGCCTGGCCGAAGTAATGCACCGCGGGCACCATGATGTAAAAAGTCGCGCCCATGCCCTCCTGGTCCGGCTTGATATGCGGGCCCATTGCCCAGCCGTGGATGAAGGCCTGCACGTGGATGTTCTCGAAGTTCTCTTCGACGAAGGCGCGCGTGCTGAGGTTGTAGTCGCGCAAGCGGCGCAGGCCCTCCTCGCTCTTTTCCATGGCCATCCATTGCAGGCTCGGCGGCAGCGGCGGCGAGAAAAAATTCTTCACGAACCCGTCCTTGATCTCGACGAACTCCTCGACGATCTCCCGGTAGCGTCGCGCGTCGGTCTTCGAGTATTCCGCGATGCTGTCGCAGGTCCGATCGAGGCTCTTGTAGAGCATGATGCCCGGGCCCTCGGCCATCGGGTGACCGGTGATCTCCTCCTCGGCCCAGAGGTACTTGAGCCCGTACTTCTCCAGTTCGGGACGCAGCGTGTTGACGTAGTCGGGATTGGCCTGGCACCAGATGTGCGAGGAACCGAACAGGTCATGCTTGAATCCCGGCAGCGTGATCTCTTTGGTTACGGCGCCGCCGCCAATCCAGGAATTTCTTTCCACGACCACGACCTTGAGGCCGTGCAGCGTCAGGAACGCGCCGCAGGCCAGGCCGTTGTGGCCGCCACCGGCGATGACGATGTCGCAGTCAGGCATCGTCAAATTCTATCGTTTCACCGGCAGCGCGGCAGCATGATGTACTGCCACGGGTCCGGCGCTTCCGGCAACGGCACTTCGATCAGTGCCGGCACGGATCCGGCCAACGCCTGCCGCAGGTGTGCCGCAAGTTGTGCGGGCGTGTGGGCGCGGTAACCGGCCGCGCCAAAACTCTCGGCCAGCTTCACGAAATCCGGGTTGGTCAGTTCCGAGCCGCTGACCCGGCCGGCGTACTTCGCCATCTGGTCGCGCCGCACGTTGCCGTAGGCATTGTTGTTGAACACGATGACCACCAGGTTCAGTTTGTAACGCACCGCGGTGGCCAGTTCCCCCACCTGGTACATGAAGCCCCCGTCGCCGCCGAGCGCGATCACCTTTTTGTCCGGATTTCCGGCCTGCGCGCCGAGCGCGGTGGCGTAGCCGTAGCCGAGGTTGCCGGCATACCCACTGGTGATGAAGCGGCGCGGCGCGTACACCGGGAAGGCGTACCACGAGGCGTAGCCGACCTGCGTGATCTCGTCCACGAGGATGCCGTCCTCGGGCAATTCGCGCCGGATCACGTCGAGGATGTCGATCAGGGGACCGATGTTCCGCTGCATCTCCCGGCGCAGGCCGTCCTTCAGTCCCTGCAATTCCGCCTGGCGCGAGGGCCGGCGCGTATGGCCGCCATCCAGCTTTCCGATCAAGCCGCGCAGCGCAAGACGGGCATCGGCTGCGATGCCGACGGCGGGTGCCGCGATGCGCGTGATTTCAAGCGGGTCAATGTCCACGCGCACGATCGGCAGTTGCTGGTCGCATCCCCAGTACAGCAGCGGAAACTTGAGCCGGGTGCCGACCGCGAGCACGGCGTCGGCCTCGGACCACAGCCGGTGACCGGCCGGCCACGACTGGCTCAGCCAGTGACGGTCGTCCATGACTCCCCGGGCATGCCAGAAGGAAACCACCGGCGCTTGCAATCGCTGCGCGATTTCCATCAGTTCTGCGCCCGCTTCGATCGCGCCGCCGCCGATCATGATGAGCGGCTTGTTCGCCTTGCCGAGGATCCGGGCGGCGCGTTCGATCAATTCCGGATCTGCGGCGGCAGGCCCCGGCGCCGGGTCGGCCGGCAGCAGTTCAACCTCGGCGACCTGTTCCATGATGTCCGGCGACATTTCCAGCGCCACCGGACGCAGGCGGCCGGAGCGGAGCTGAACGAAGGCCTCGTTGACGAGCCGCGGCGCGAGCGATGGATGCGTGATGCGCTCCGACCACTTCGTGAGCCGTTTCAGGATGCCCAGTTGATCCGGGATCTCATGCAGGAAGCCGATGCCGCGCCCGATGCCCGCGGAGGGCACCTGTCCGGCGACGCAAAGCACCGGCGTGTTGGCACCGTAGGCGGTTGCCAGCGCGGCGCCTGTGTTCAATACGCCCGGGCCCGGCACCACGCAGTACACGCCGACCTTGCCGGTCGAACGCGCGTAGCCGTAGGCCATGTAAGCGGCACCCTGTTCATGGCGCGTGGTGTACTGCGCGAGCGCACTTCCCTCCCTGAAAATCGCGTCAAAGATGGCGTACGTCTGTCCGCCGGGCAGGCCGAAAATCGTGTCCACGCCGTTGGCCCGCAGCGATTTGACGATGGCTTCGCCACCGGTGAGTCGGATCATGGGTTCCTCGCGGGAAAACCGGGCGCCGCGTGTTGAACGGGCGACAACGTGCGGCGATGATATACGAACAGCCCGCGGGAACAATCACAAACATGCAGGCCAGCGCACCCGCGACCATTGAAAACGTGCCCGGCCCGGATCGTCTGCGCTGGATCGAGAAGCTCGGCTATGGGCTCGGCGATTTCGGCAGCAACATGGTCTGGGGCATGTCGATCACGTTCCTGCTGTACTTCTACACCGACGTGTTCGGGATCTCCGCCGCGGCTGCCGGTACGCTGCTGCTGGTCGCGCGCGTGTTCGACGCCGTGCTCGATCCGGTGATGGGCCTGATCACAGAGCGCGTCACGACGCGCTGGGGCAAGTTCCGTCCCTACCTGCTGTTCGGCACGCCGCTGCTGGCCGCGCTGCTGGTGCTGACCTTCACCACCCCGCAGTTCGATTACCGTGGCAGGCTGATCTACGCCTGGGTCACCTACATACTGCTCGGCGTGGTGTACACGGTGGTCAACCTGCCGTACGGCGCACTGGCGCCGACCCAGACGCAAAACCCGGATGACCGCAATGCGCTGTCAATGTACCGCTCGCTCGGCGCGCGCGCCGGCGACGGTCTGCTGGTGGGGCTCGCCACCACGCCGCTGGTGCTCGTGCTCGGCAATGGCGACGCGGCGCTCGGATTTCAGTTGACCGCGTTGATCTATGCGCTGATCGGCTGGGCCTGCCTGTGGTTTACGTTTGCCACCTGCAAGGAACGCCACGTGGCCCCTGCCGGGCACAAGCTCTCGCTGCGCGAGTTCGCCGCAGTGCTGCGCGGCAACGGCCCGTTCTTCCTGCTGTTCCTGTGCTTCCTGTTCTTCGTCAGCGCCGTGTTCACGCGCAACAGCGCCACGGTCTATTACATGACCTACAACGTCGCGCGGCCCGATCTGATCGGACCGCTGCTCGCCACCGGCACGGTCACGTCGCTGGCCGGGATCGCGTGCAGCCAGGTGCTCGCGCGCCGGCTCGGCAAGCGCGGCACGTTCATCTTCGGGCTGGCGGGTTTCGCGCTGTGCGGCCTGGCGATGCACGCGACACCCTGGTCCGCGGTGGGGATCCTGTTCGCGTGGTACGCGCTCGGTTACGTCGCGTTCGGACTCAGTTTTGGCCTGTTCTGGTCGCTGATCGCGGACACGGTCGAGTACGGCGAGTGGCATACCGGGATCCGCGCGGAAGGCGCGATCTATTCCATCGCGAGTTTCCTGCTGAAACTCTGCTCCGCGGTGGCCGGAGTCGTGCCGGCGGCGGTGTTGTCCTTCAGCGGCTATGTGCCGAACGCCGCGCAGACGGACTCCGCGCTGCACGGCATCAACGGGGTCATGACGCTGCTGCCGGCGCTGTTCAGTCTGCTCGCGATCGTGCCGCTGCTCCGTTACCGGCTGGACGAGAAACAGTTCCAGCGGATCGTCAGCGAGCTGCACGGGGTCAGGTCCGGCAACAACGCTGCCAGCGCCCATTCGACCAGCACCTGATATAACTCGTCCGGATGGCCGTCGGCGTGCGCGTGCACAGGCGGGCTGATGCACGAGATGAGAACCAGGACTGCCAGGAAACGCTTCATGTTACGAACCCGCCGATGCGCGCGATCGCCTGCACCGCTTCCGGCAGAAACGGCGCAAACCCCTGAAACACGTGCGGCATGTGCGGATAGACTTCCAGGTTCGCTTCCACACCCGCGGCGCGGGCAAGCTCCGCAAATCGCGTTGCATCGCTGAGCAGGATCTCCGCGTCGCCGGCCTGCAGCAACAACGGCGGCAGGCCGCGCAGATCCCCGAACAGGGGAGACACCAGCGGGTTGGTCGGCACGTCGCGGCCCTGCAGGTAAACATCGGTAATCATCGGCATCAGCACGGCGTTCAGCGCCGGGTCCGCGAGCGCGCGGCTGGTCATGGACTCGCCCTGCCAGGTGAGGTCCGTCGCTGGTGACAGCGCTATGGCGCCATCCGGCAGGCGTGCCCCGCGTTGTCTCAAGGCCAGCAAGGTTGCCAGCGCAAGATTGCCGCCGGCCGAATCCCCGGCGATGAAGCACTGCCGGGCAGCGCCCGCCCCGGCCGGGCCGTGCTCAAGCATCCACAGGAACGACTCCACACAATCGTCCAGTCCCGCAGGGAAAGGATTTTCCGGCGCCAGCCGGTAATCCACTGCCAGCACGATTGAGTGCGATGCCTCCGCAATGCGGCCGATGTGCGGCAGGTAGGTGGAAACGCGCCCGGCCATCCAGCTCCCGCCGTGCAGGTACAGCATCCGGCGCGACGGCTCGCTTCCCGGTGCAGTGAGCCATTGCGCCGGGATTCCCGGAATTCCGGCCGGTTCCGCGCGTCCGGTGAAGGCGATGCAATCCGGATGCGCCGCAAAGTACCGATCCACCAGCCGGCGCTTGGCTTCCAGATCACCGGCGGTGGTCAGCGCCTCCTGCGCAATTTCGCGCAGGTGGGCAACCACCGTTTGCAGTTGTTGCGAGGCGATCGGTTGATCCATTGGCGCGCATTTCAAAGGTTGGCCGGGTAAACCCGGCCCCACAGGGTATACCCCGAAACGGAGAAGGACATCACAGGAGTCGGCCGGGTAAAACCGGCCCCACAGAAGGACATCACAGCAGTTGGACGGGTAAACCCGGCCCCACAGAAGAACATCACGGCAACTGGCCGGATAAACCCGGCCCCACCGGAATCCGACAATTGGCAAGAACATAAACTTGTGGGGCCGGCTTTATGCCGGCCGAGATCCTGCCCGCGGCGCTACAATATTGGATGCCCCAAGCTCCCAACGACCGCCTCGCGGTGAGCTTCGCGTTGATGGCTGTGGCGCTGTGGTCCACGGTGGCCACGGCCTTCAAGATCAGCCTGCAATATCTCGATGTTCCGCAACTGCTGCTGGTCGCCACGGTGACGGCGACGGTGTGCCTGTACGGCGTACTCGTCAGCCGGGGCATGGGCGCCCTGCCATGGCGACAGCCCGGGCAGGTATGGCAACGCGCCCTCGGGTTGGGACTGCTGACTCCCCTCGCCTATTACCTGATCCTGTTCCAGGCCTATGCCCTGCTGCCGGCGCAGGTGGCCCAGACGCTCAATTACACCTGGGCCATTGCATTGATGCTGCTGTCCGTGCCGTTTCTCGGGCACCGGTTGCGCGCCCGGGATTTGCTCGCTGCGGGGATCTGCTATGCAGGCGCCGCCCTGATCTGCCTTGGCGGAAGCAGTATCACGGGCGATCTCAGCCGGACCGGCATCGCCCTCGCATTGGGCAGTACGTTGATCTGGGCAGGGTACTGGATCGGCAAGACCCGCGATCCGCTCGACCCGGTGTTGAGCCTGTTCCTCAGCTTTCTCTGCGCCTGCCCCTTTGTTGCGGGGGCGTGGTGGTGGCTGTCGGGGCGCACGGTATTTTCGTGGCCGGGAATCGCCGGCGGGATCTATGTGGGCCTGTTCGAAATGGGGATCACGTTCGTGCTGTGGCTGATGGCCCTGCGTCTGGCAAGTTCGCCGGCACGGGTCAGTACATTAATATATGTCGCGCCGTTTCTGTCGTTATGGTTCATCCATATTGCCCTTGGCGAGGCCATTGCCCGAACGACGCTCATGGGACTCGGTCTGATCATCTCCGGGCTGTTGCTGCAGCAGCAGGGCCGCTCCGGACATCCTGTCCTCCCGCGGCATTCCCCACCTCCTGGGGGTCGCCGCTCCGGACATCCTGTCCTCGGCTTTGGCGTCCCGCGGCGTTCCCCGCGTCCTGTGGGTCGCCGCGACCCGGACGGGGGGCGTGCGCCGTGAAACGCGCCGACGGCAACCGGGATCCGGCCAAGGCCCTGCGCGAGCAGTTTGCATCCATCAACAGGGACTGGCTGACGGATGAATCCGGGCTGGTGCTGGCGCTGCTGGTGCGTGCCCGCACGTCGGTTACCCTTGGCCACCAGGTCCACAACACGGCCCGCAATCTGGTAAAGGCGATGCGCGCGCGCCAGCGCAGGGCCATGGGACTGCATGCGTTCCTGCAACACTACGATTTGTCCTCGCAGGAAGGCATCGTGCTCATGTGTCTCGCGGAATCGCTGCTGCGCATCCCCGACGCTGCCACCGTGGACAAGCTGATTGCCGACCGGCTGACCTCCGCCAATTGGAAGCGGCACCTGGGCGCCAGCGATTCGCTGTTCGTCAACGCTTCGACTTGGGCCCTGATGCTGACCGGCAGCCTGCTGCAACCCGCCGAGGAAGCCGTGCAGCGGCCGCGGGAATTTATCGCGCGCCTTGCCAACCGCCTCGAAGAGCCGGTGCTGCGCGCCGCGATCCGTTCGGCAATGAGGATCATGGCCTGGCAGTTCGTCATGGGCCGCACCATTGACGAGGCGCTGGATCGGTCCCGGGACCGGGAACACAGCCGGTTCCGCCATTCCTTCGACATGCTGGGCGAGGCGGCGCTCACCGCGGCGGATGCGGCGCGCTACCAGGCATCCTATGCCGGTGCCATCCGGTCCATCGGCGGTCGTGTGCTGACGGCCGAATCGTTTTTCTCCCGGCCCACAATCTCGGTGAAACTGTCGGCGTTGTATCCGCGCTTCGAGTACCGGCATGGTGAGCGGGCCGTGGAGGCGTTGTCGGCGGCGCTGCTGGCGCTTGCACAGGCGGCGCGCGCTGCCGGCATCGGCCTCACGGTGGATGCCGAAGAGGCGGATCGGCTGGAGATCCAGTTGCGCGTGTTTGCGGCGGTATACGCCGATCCGGGTCTTGCGGGCTGGGAAGGCCTGGGGCTGGCCGTGCAGGCGTACCAGAAGCGCGCCCTCGGCGTGATCCGGTGGCTGGAGGCGCTGGCTGCGCAGCACCGGCACGCCATTCCCGTGCGGCTCGTCAAGGGCGCGTACTGGGACACGGAGATCAAGCGGGCGCAGGAGCAAGGCCTCGCTGACTACCCGGTGTTCACGCGCAAGGTGAATACCGATGTCTCCTACCTCGCCTGCGCGCGGACCTTGTTTGAGGATTGCCCGCACCTCTACCCGCAATTTGCCACGCACAACGCCCACACGCTGGCCTATGTGTTTCATCACGCCGGGGCGCGGCCGTATGAATTCCAGCGCCTGCACGGCAT
Organism: Gammaproteobacteria bacterium; assembly: GCA_016179185.1. Taxonomy (GTDB): domain Bacteria; phylum Pseudomonadota; class Gammaproteobacteria; order Eutrophobiales; family Eutrophobiaceae; genus 2-02-FULL-61-13. The sequence continues at coordinate 12,959 of JACORW010000004.1, forward strand.
GGGCGCCGAGCTGTACGCCGAAGTCGTGGATCGGGACAAGCTGAACGTGCCGTGCCGCGTATACGCACCGGTGGGCGCCCATGAGGATCTGTTGCCGTACCTGGTGCGGCGGCTGCTGGAGAACGGCGCGAACACGTCATTTGTGAACCAGGTGGTGCATGAGGGCATCAGTGTTGATGAAATCATCACCGATCCGGTGTGGCTGCTCGAGACACGCAAGGACGGCATCCGCCACCCGGCCATTCATCTGCCCAGAGACTTGTTTGCCCCTGCGCGCATCAACTCCGCCGGTCTGAACCTGGCCGCTCCCGGCGACCGGGAGTCGTTGCTCGCTGCCATGGCCCGCGCCGAAACCCGGAGCTGGCGCGCGGAGCCGCTCGTATCCGGCAAGGCGATGAAAGGCCGTGTTGTGCCGGTGATGAATCCCGCCCGTTCCGGCACGCGCATCGGGACGGCGGTGTGGGCAGACGACAAGGCTGCGCTGGCCGCGCTGGACGCGGCAGATCTTGGCTGGACTTCGTGGTCGGAATCGGCCGCCGTAGATCGTGCCGCGCTGCTGGATCGCGCCGCCAACCTGCTGGAAGAAAGGCGCGCGGAACTTGTGGCCCTGTGCGTGCGCGAGGCCGGCAAGACCATTCCCGACAGTCTCGCCGAGGTGCGCGAGGCCGTTGACTTCCTGCGCTATTACGCCGCCGAGGCGCGACGGCTGTTCACCGAACCCGTGGTACTTCCCGGCCCCACCGGCGAGCACAACGAACTGCGTTTCGCCGGGCGCGGGACGTTCCTGTGCATCAGTCCGTGGAATTTTCCGCTGGCGATCTTTACCGGCCAGATCGCCGCGGCACTGGCGGCGGGCAACGCGGTGATCGCCAAACCTGCCGAGCAGACCTCCCTGTGCGGCAGCCGCGTCGTGCAGTTGCTGCACGCGGCCGGCGTGCCGAACGAGGTTTTGCAGTTCCTTCCCGGCGACGGCGCGCAACTGGGCGCGGTGCTGCTGCAGGATCCGCGCGTGGCCGGTGTCGCTTTCACGGGATCCACGGAGACCGCCGCCTACATCAACCGGCAACTGGCGCGCCGCGACGGGCCGATCCCGGTGCTGATCGCGGAGACCGGCGGGCAGAACGTCCTCATCGCCGACAGCTCGGCATTGCCGGAGCAACTGGTGCTGGATGCGGCGCACTCGGCATTCAACAGCGCCGGGCAGCGCTGCTCCGCGTTGCGCGTGCTGTACGTGCAGAAGGAGATTGCGGAGCGGGTGCTGGAGCTGCTTTCCGGCTGGATGGATCAACTGGTGATCGGCGATCCGATGGATCTCGAAACCGACGTCGGTCCGGTCATTGATGCCGAGTCCCGCGAAGCCCTGGAGCGCCACATCAGGCTGACCGGCCGCAGCGGCAGCTTGCTGCACCGTTGTGCGCCGGACTGGTCCGCGGGGCGTGGGCACTTCGTGATGCCCGCCGTACTTGAAATCAAATCCGTCGGCGATCTGCCCCGGGAAATTTTCGGGCCGGTCCTGCACGTGGTGCGCTACACCGCCGGCGATCTGGATCGGGTGATTGACGATATCAATACCTCCGGTTACGGACTGACGCTGGGCGTGCACAGCCGCATTGCCGGCACTGCAGAGCACATCCGCCGGCGCGCGCGGGTGGGCAACGTCTATGTGAATCGCAACATGATCGGCGCCGTCGTGGGTTCCCAGCCATTTGGCGGACGGGGACTGTCCGGAACCGGCCCGAAGGCCGGCGGACCGAATTACCTGCCGCGCTTCGCCACGGAACAGGCCTGCACCATCAACACGGCAGCGGTGGGCGGCAACGCCTCGCTGTTGACACTTTCCAGATAGGAGCCGCCATGACGGACCGACACGATTTTGCCAGTGACAATTCTGCCGGCGTCGCGCCCGAGGCCTGGACCGCGCTGGAAAAGGCCAACCGCGGTTATACCCCCGGCTACGGCGCCGATCACTGGACCCAGCACGCCTGCGACCTGATCCGCGAACTGTTCGAGACCGATTGCGAGGTGTTCTTCACCTTCAACGGCACCGCCGCGAACTCGCTGGCGCTGGCGAGCATGTGCCAGTCCTACCACGGCATCATCTGTCACCAGTACTCCCATGTGGAAACGGACGAATGCGGTGCGCCGGAGTTTTTCTCCAACGGCACCAAGGTGTTGCTGGTGGAAGGCGAGCACGGCAAGGTGGACCTCGCCGCCGTGGGGCGACGCGTCACGAAGCGCAGCGACCTGCATTACCCCAAGCCCAAGGTGCTGTCCATCACGCAGCCCACCGAGCTTGGCACGCTGTACGACACCGACGATCTGGATGCGATTAATGAATTGAAGACGCGCCTCGCGCTCAGATTGCACATGGACGGCGCGCGCTTCTTCAATGCCGCCGCGGCGCTGGACATTCATCCCGCGGAAATCACCTGGCGCCGGGGCGTGGACGTGCTCTGTCTCGGCGGCACCAAGCTCGGCATGCCGGTGGGCGATGCCGTGGTGTTTTTCGATCGCGCGCTGGCCGGCGAATTCGAATACCGGTGCAAACAGGCGGGACAACTGGCTTCAAAAATGCGCTACCTCGCCGCACCGTGGGTCGGCATGCTGGAGGGACATGCGTGGCTGCGGCATGCCCGGCACGGCAATGCCTGCGCGCAGCGCCTCGCCGAGGAGCTGGTGCGCGTCCCCGGTGTCTCGCTGCTGGTGCCGGTGCAGGCGAACGCCGTGTTTGCGCAGTTGCCCGATCGCGCCGCGTCCGGGCTCAAAACGCGGGGCTGGCATTTCTACGATTTCATCGGCGACGGCGGCGCCCGGTTCATGTGCTCGTGGCAGACCACGGACGAGCAGATCGACGATCTCGTGGCAGCGATCAGGGATGCGGTGGGGTGAAGCGCCTTTCTGGCACCCCTGAAATGAGAAATATCCAACAAGCGCAAGGCCCTCACGCTATTCAACCATGCGTCATTGGCGTATAATGCGCCATGCGGTTCGTCGAGACGCCGATCTTTACCAAGGCCATCAATCGGCTGCTCGATGACGAGGCGTATCGCGCGCTTCAGGTTGCCCTGATGCTCCGGCCCGAACAGGGTTCCACAATCGGAGGCGCCCATGGCGCACGGAAGATTCGTTGGGCACGGATGGGCACAGGAAAGCGGGGTGGTATCCGCGTTATCTACTACTGGGCGCCCGCGGATGCAGCGTTCTACATGCTTTACGCTTACGCGAAGAACGAGCAGAGTGACCTCACTCCAGCTCAAGCGCGCGTGTTGGGCCAACTTATTCGGGAGGAATTCCAGTGAAAGACAAAGCGTTTCTTGAACTTGTTGCCAGTGTTCGTCAGGCCGGTCGCATTCGCCGGGGCACGTTGCGAGCGTCGCGGGCGACAACGTTTCGGCCGGCCGATGTGAAGGCCGTGCGTGGCAAGCTGGGTACTTCACAGAGCGAGTTTGCTCTCATGATCGGCGTGAGCGTGGCCACGCTTCGCAACTGGGAGCAGGGGCGGCGTACCCCAGATGGTCCGGCACTGGCATTGTTGCGCGTGGCGGCGAAGAATCCACAGGCCGTAGCCGAGGCCCTCCATGGCCGACGCGGTGCGGCCTGACGCCGGCCTGCTGCCGATGGCGGTGAAGCTGATGCGCCTTTCCGGCACACATGCCGGGCAGGAGCCGAAAATATGAAAGACAGCGCGAAGTACGTGAAGTTTGTTGAATGGTCCGAGGAAGACCAGTGTTACGTAGGCAGAGCCCCCGGGTTAATCTACGGGGGGTGTCATGGACTGGACGAGAAAGCCGTGTTTGCAGAGTTGTTGTTGGACTTATGGTCAGGCTAACGTACGACGCGCAAAGGCAAATACTGTTACAGCCCCATGCTCCCCTACCTTCTGCTTTTCAATGCCCCCTTAACGCCTCGGCGATGGGCAGCCGCGCGGCGCGCACGGCCGGCAGCAGACCGCCGAACAGTCCCAGCAGCAATGCCAGCGCGGTGCCCTGCACAAGCAAGGACGGCGTGACCGCGAACTGAAACGCCACCTGGGAGAAGCTGGCCCAGTTGAGCGTGCTGGTCTGGAAGCCGTCAAAGGCGATCCAGGCCACGATGCCGCCCAGCACGCCGCCGGCGATGCCCAGCACCATCGCCTCCGCCATCACGGAGATCAGCACCGGCAGGCGTCCGAAGCCGAGGGCGCGCAACGTGGCGATCTCCAGCGCGCGTGACGACACCGCCGCATACATGGCGTTGATGGCTCCGAATACTGCGCCCAGCCCCATCAACAGCGCGATCACGCCGCCGGCGATGGCGACGAATGCAGACAGGAACTCGGTCTGGGCGTGCAGGTATTCATCGTAACGCTGCACGGTGACATTCAATTGCGGATTTGTGGTCACCGAGTCCTTGAAAGACTGGAAGGTGTCCGCACCCGTCAATTTGATATATACCGACTGGAAATAGGTGCCGCGGTCGAAGGCCGTCTGCAAGGTGCGCGCGTCGGTCCAGATCTCCGATTCCTCCAGCCCGCCGTTGGCCGCAAAGACCCCGACCACTTTCCAGCTGAATCCCGACCAGCGCAATTCCCTGCCCACGTCCAGTCCGGCGAACTGCGCCGCGGCCTGGCGGCCGACGATGACCTCGCCCTTCCCTTCCTCGTACATGCGGCCTTCGACAATGCGCACCTTGTCGTGGATCACGAAACCGCGATCCGTGACGCCGCGGAACGGCACATTGGAATCGCTGAGCGTGGTGCGACGCGGCGCGTCCACGACCAGCAGGACTTCCGGTGAAACGACGGGGCCCCTGTCATCGTGGAACACATTCGCTTCCTGGCCGATGATGCGCGAGGCCTCCAGCGACACGCCGCTGTTCAGTTCCGCGGTTGAGCCGCCGCGCATGGCCATGGCCACGTCCGGCGAACCATTCTGCTGCACGACCTTTTCGAAGCCTTCGCGGATGGACAGCATGCCTGTGAACACCAGCACCACGGCGGCGAATCCGATGGTCGCGACCAGTGCCGTGCCCGTTCGTTCGGGCAGGCTCCCGAGGCTGACGCGGATGACGGACAGGATCTGCAGGATGCGGTTTACGAACATGTGATGTTGGCCGGGTAAACCCGGCCCCACAGGTTTGTTCTCGGGCCTTTCATCATGCCTCCCTGAGTGCGTCCACCATCCGCATCCTCATTGCCCGCGCCGCCGGCCACGCCCCGGCAAGAAGCCCGAGCGACAGCGCCAGCGCGATGCCGATGAGCAGCGCCTCGGTCGTGAACCAGAACGCCGGCATGTATTGCGTCAACTGGCCGGCCAGCGTGCGACAAACGGTGTATCCGAGCCCCAGTCCCAGCGCGGCGCCGAACATCGTCAACAGCAACGATTCTCCAAGCACAAGAAACAGCACGTTGCGCGCGCTGAAACCGATGGCTTTGAGCACTGCCAGTTCCGCGGTGCGTTCATGCACGGCCTGGCCCATGGTGCTGGCGATGACGATGAGCATGGACAAAAGCACGGCACTGACCACATAGGTGACAATGGCGCCGACATCTCCGACCTGGGACGTGAAACTTTCCGCGAAGGCCTTTTCCGACGTGGTCTTGGTTTCCCGCGGCGAATTGGCGAACAGCGCATCAATGTCCTTTGCCACGCGCGCCGCCTGGGAGGGATCCTTCAGTTTGACGATCAGCCAGCCCACGGTGTCCCTGCCGAAGGTCCGGGCCTCGTCCAGATAATCGAAGTGGACCATCACCGATTCCGTGTCGAAGGCCTTGTTGGTGACGTCGTAGATGCCGGAGATCTTCAATTCCCAGGTGTTGTCGCCGCTTTCCCTGCGGTAGATGCCGGAGCGCAGCGGCACGGTATCGCCCACCTTCCACCCGCGGCGCGCGGCCACGGACTTGCCGATGATCGCCCCGGTGCGTTCCTTCTGCCACACCGCCATCTGTTCCGGCGGCACCGCGATCTCGCGGTACATCTGGAAGTAGGCGTCATTGTCCACGGCGATGAGCGGCGTGAAATTCTTCGGTTCCTGAAAATACCCCTGCATCCATACGCCGATGGAAACTGAAACGACGCCGTCCAGACTCGCAATCCGGTTCCGGTAGGAAATGGGCAGCGCGAAGATCAGCCCGGACTTGTGAATGGTCAACAACCGTTCATTGCCGATGAGATCCACGCCGCCGACGAAGGCCTGGCGCGTGGCGGCAAGCACCGCAAACAGCACAAACGCGACAAAAATGGACAGCAGCGTGACGACGGTGCGCGTTTTGCGCCGCCACAGATTGGCCCACATCAGGCCGGAGGTGGTCACATCGCGGCCTGCGTTACCAGCACGCCCTGATCGAAATACAGCGTGCGTTTGGCACGCACCGCGGCATGCGGGTCGTGGGTCACCATTACAATCGTTTTGCCATGTTCACCATTGAGCGCCTGCAGCAGATCGAGAATGGCGTCCCCTGCTTTGCGATCAAGATCGCCGGTCGGCTCGTCGCACAACAGGATGTCCGGGTCGGTGACGATGGCGCGGGCGACACCGACACGCTGTTCCTGTCCGCCGGAGAGCTCCGCCGGTTTGTGTTTGACCCGATCCGCGAGTCCCACGAGTTTCAGGGCCGCGGCGGCCCGGCGCCGGCGTTCCGCCCCGGGAAACCCGGTCAACAACAGCGGCAACTCCACATTGTCCTGGGCCGTCAGCATCGGCAGCAGGTGGTGCATCTGGAAGATGAAGCCCACGTGTCGCGCGCGCCAGCGGGCGAGTTCGCTTTCGTTCATGTCCTCAAGCCGCCGGCCGGCAAACTCGATGCTGCCGGAGGTGGCGCGATCGATTCCGCCGATGAGATTCAGCAGCGTGGACTTGCCGGATCCGGACGGCCCCATCAATGCAAGAAAATCGCCGCGCGGCACGTCAAGCATGAGCCCGCTCAGCACGTTGATGGATTCCCCGCCGCGGCGGTAGGTCTTGGTGATGCCGCTGGCGCGCACCAGGGTTTCGGCGGTGACGGCGTTGCTGTCGTTCATGTCATGGCTTCCCGGATTCGGACTCAATAGTGACCCTGTTGCCGTCGGCAAGTTCCGGCGCCGGACTCAACACGACAGTTTCCCCGGCCTGCAACCCGGCCTCGATCCGCGCGCCACCGCCCAGCACGGGGCCGAGGCGCACGGCGCGTCGCTCCACGGAATCGTCGTGCACGACAAAAACATAATCCTTGTCGTCCTGCTTCACCAGCGCCTGTACGGATACCCATGGCAGGCGCGGGCCCCAACTCGCCGCTGCGCCCTCCTCCTTCGGCGCGTCCATGAATTGCACCTGGATGCCCATGTCCGGCAAGATTCGGCCGTCCTTCGCATCGAAGCCGATCCGCACCTTGACGGTGGCTTTCTGCCGGTCGGCGGTGGGGACGATACTGATGACGTGGGCCGGAATGCGCCAGTCCGGGTAGGCATCCAGTGTCGCCGCGACACGTTGATCGGCGCCGACGCGATTGATGTAGGCTTCATTCACATCCACTTCAATCTCCAGCGAATCCATGTCCACCAGCGTGCAGATGCCGGTGCGCGTGAAACCGCCGCCGGCGGAGATGGGCGAAATCATCTCTCCGGGCTGGGCGTCCTTGGAAACGACGACGCCGGAGAACGGCGCCTTGATAATCGTGTCATCCACGGCCTGGGCGGCCACGTCCACGCTGCGCAGCGCCACCTCGACCTGGCTGCGGGTCAGGCTGAGCTTGGCTTCGAGAGCGTTGACGTCCGCCCTCGACGCATCCAGTAATGATTCGCTGATCAGCTTCTGCTCGTACAATGAAGCGTTGCGCGCCAATGTGCGGCGCGCCTCGTCCAGGCGAACGTCGAATTCGCTGACGCCTTTCCGCGCGGCAATGAGCTGGCTTTCGGCGAGCGCCAGCTGCGCCCTCGGCGTCGTATCGTCGAGCACGGCGAGCACGTCGCCTTCCCTGACGCTCATCCCCTCTTCCACGTACACGGCCGTGACCTGGGCGGTGATCTTCGCCGACGGCGTTGAAATGCGGCGCGCCACCACATACCCGGACGCGCTGAGCACCGGGCCGGCCTGGGGCGCAGCGCCCGCGGCGCTGCCTGCCTCGACCACTGCCGTCCGGACGGTAATCGGTATCGGGCGCAGAAAATACCATGCCAGACCGGCGCCCGTGATCAGGACCGCAATGACGCCCGCGATCACCCACGGCGCGGCCTGGCGCTGCGATGCCGCCGTAACGGCGTCCTTGTCCATGCGCAGGGACGCAAGCTCCTCGGGATTGAACGAAGACGGGGTGGCCACAAAACCGCACCTTGAAAATCAGCAGGGTGCGGATTTTACACGGGAATCAGGACCGGAATACTGACCGTGCCCGAAAAGGTGCCATGGTTGGCCCCACATCAGCAGACCGGAACGCCGTACCCGCGGCTGAACGGTACCGGCCCCGAAAATGCCAGCCGGTCGCCGCCGGACAGGACCGCATCGGTCTCGATCCGGCCGCCGTTGGTCGTCATTACGTTGCGGCCGTTCTGGAACGCCACGTAAATGGCGTCGTTCGGCAGGCCAAGCTGCTCGACCAGGTCGGCGACGCGCGTGAATGGCGGGACATGTGTGCGCAATACGCCGCCGGGCGGGCCGTAGCGGCGCAGGCTGTTGAAGAAATGTACCTCGATCGGAATCATGCCGCTTTCCCAGATAGCATTCCCTGTCAATCAGGCTACCCGGGCTGAGTGGTTGCGCCATGATCGAGGTCAAATTTTCATCGTGTGAAGCCGCCGGCCTGCGGATCTGCAGCGCCGGATCCGTCAGGACCGGCTTTCTGACTCAACGCCGCAGGGCTGCAGCAACGATCTCGTCCCGGGTCGGCAACATCAGTTGGGCGGCATCGCCCAGGGGTATGAAACAATCCGCGCCGGTGATCCGGCTGACCGGCTGCGAAACGCCCGCCTCCAGCAACAGCGTGCACAGGCCCTCGCTGATAGAGCCGGAACGGCGGCCTTCGTCCACGATGAGAATGCGGCGACTGTCGGACACCGCGCGCAATATCTCCGCCTCAGGCAACGGTGCCAGCCAGCGCAGATCCACGATGCGCGAACTCATGCCGTATTGTCCGCTCAGCACTTTTTCCGCCTGGCGGCTCAGAAATACACCGTTTCCGTAAGTCAGAATGCAGAGGTCCGTCCCTGCGCCGTGCACGCCGACGGTGCCGGGGGCAATCTCCCCATCCGGCGCATAAGGCGCCGCCCATAATCCATCGCCGGGTTCATGGAGATCGCGGGTGTAGTAAAGCGCGATGGGCTCCACGAACAGCACCACCCTGCCCTGCTCCCGCGCCATCCGGACGCAGGCGCGCAACATTGCCGCCGCGTCCGGTCCATTGCTAGGGCAGGCCATGACGATCCCGGGAATGTCCCGGAACGCAGTGAGCGAATTGTCGTTGTGGAAATGCCCGCCGAATCCCTTCTGGTACGCGAGTCCCGGCAGGCGCACGACGGTGGGATTGCGAAATGCGCCGCGGGAGAAATACGGCAGTGTCGCGGCCTCGCCGCGGATCTGATCCAGGGCGTTGTGGACATAGGCGAGAAACTGGATCTCCGGGATGGCGAGCAGGTTGTTGTGGGCAAGACCCAGGGCGAGCCCGAGTATGCTCTGTTCGTCAAGCAGCGTATCAATGACCCGATCCGCGCCGAATTTCTTCAACAACCCGGAGGTGACGCCGTAGACTCCGCCTTTGCGCGCGATGTCCTGACCGCACAACACGATCTCCGGGAATTGCGTCATCAGGTCCGCCAGCGCCAGGTTGATATGCCGGGCCATGGGCTGCGGTTTCGTTTCCCGATCCCGGCGCGGCAATGGTCCGGGGCGGGGAAGGTCGGTACGGACCGGCGGCAGCAATGTGGACATCACCTCCGCACGGGAACCGAGTTTCGGGCGTACGGTAACCTCGCGCGCAACAGCCGTGACTTGCTCCGCCAGTCGCAGATAAAGTTCCCTGATCTGCGCGCCGGATAACATGCCGCCTTCAGCCAGGCGGCGCGCCGTGTGCAACAGCGGATCATTGTTCTCGTCCTGCTCAATCTCCTGTGCAGCGCGATATTCCGATTCCATGTCCTCACCGGCGTGCCCCGTGAGCCGGACCATGCGCACGTGCAGAAACACCGGTACCCGCTCGTGCCGGGCCAGCGCCTCCGCCGCGGCCGCGCCGCGCCAGCAATCCGCCAGGTCCAGCCCGTCACAGTAGAGGTAATGAAGTTCGGGGCGGTTCGCGAAGAGCATCGGGATCCAGTCCGGCGGTGTGGGAACGGAGATGCCGATGCCGTTGTCTTCGCAGATGAAAATGATCGGCATGGGTGTGCCCTGGTGCGCGAACCAGGCGGCGGCATTCATGGCGCCCAGCGCCGTGGAGTGATTCGCGGATGCATCGCCGAACGTGCAGACAACGACGGCATCCGGCGGCGTCCCCCCATTCATGCCCAGCCGTCCGGCCAGGTCCACGGCCAACGCGCTGCCCATGGCCTTTGGCAGGTGCGACGCAATGGTGCTGGTCTGCGGCGGTACCAGGACTGCCGCATTGCCCAGAACCTTGTGCCGCCCGCCGGAGACGGGGTCGTCGCTGGACGCGACCGCCGACAGGAGAATGTCGCGCACCGGCTGCTGTCCGGGAACGTGCTTCGCGCGCTGGATGAGAAACGCCCCGCTGCGGTAGTGCAGGAATGCCATGTCCGTGGGTCTGAACACGCTGCCGAACACTGCATTGCCTTCATGGCCGGCGCCGCTGATGGTGTAGTACCCCTGCCCTGCGGCCTTCAGGCTGCGCGCGGCGGCATCCACGTGGCGGCTGAGTATCTGGCTCTCGAACAGGTCAATCAGGACGGCAGCGTCAATGCCTGCATCCTCCGGCGTGATCGCGTTGGTCGCCGGAGGAAAGTCCCCGACCGCCACGCGGGCAAGGAAGTTTTCGTGCAGGCGCTCGGCGGGGGTGGGCATAAAAAGACAGCTACAAGCTACAAGCAACAAGCAACAAGGAAAACCAAAGAGCATTTTCCTTTACCTTGTAGCTTGTTGCTTGTAGCTTGTGGCTGCGGTTTTTCCTATTCGCCGGTCTCAAATCTTATCCCTTGCGCCAACGGTATCTCCGCGGAGTAGTTTATCGTCGCCGTCATCCGCCGCATGTACGCCTTCCACGCATCGGAGCCGGATTCGCGCCCGCCGCCCGTGTCTTTTTCCCCGCCGAACGCCCCGCCGATCTCCGCGCCGCTGGGGCCGATGTTGACGTTGGCGATGCCGCAATCGCTGCCGCGCGTGGACAGGAAGATCTCCGCTTCCGCCAGATCACGGGTGAAGACGCAGGACGACAGTCCCTGGGGTACGTTGTTGTGGATGGCCACGGCCTGCTCGAGTTGATCGTATTCCACGATGTAAAGGATCGGAGCGAAGGTCTCGGACTGGAGCAACGGGTGGTCGGCGCGCAGCGGCGCAATTGCCGGCCGCATGTAATGCCCTCCTTCGCAGCCGGGCACCGAGACGCGCTCGCCGCCGCTGACGGAAACGCCGTCGGCGCGCAGCCGGTTCAGCGCCGCCTGGGCCCGGTCAAAAGACGCGCCATCAATGAGCGGACCCACCAGCGTGCCCGCCGCGAACGGATTTCCCACCTTGACCTGCGCATAGATGGTTGACAGACGCCGCAGCAGTTCATCGCGAAGACTGTGGTGCACGATCAGGCGGCGCAGCGAAGTGCAGCGCTGACCCGCGGTTCCGACCGCGGAGAACAGGATGGCGCGCAGCGCCAGATCGAGATCGGCGGATGGTGTCACGATCATGGCATTGTTGCCGCCCAGTTCAAGGATGCTGCGTCCCATCCGGCGGGCCACGACCGGCGCCAGCTCCCTTCCCATGGCCGTGCTCCCTGTGGCGCTGATCACCGGGATCCGCGCATCGCCGGCCAGATGCAACGCGGCTGCGGGGCCGCCGATCAGGATCTGAGACAGTCCTTCCGGCGCCGCGCCGAAGCGTTGCATGGCGCGGAACAGCAGCGTTTCGCAGGCCAGTGCGGTCAGCGGCGTTTTCGGCGACGGCTTCCACAGCACGCTGTCGCCGCATGCCAGGGCCAGTGCCGCGTTCCAGGCCCACACCGCCACTGGAAAATTGAATGCGGTGATGACCGCCACCGGCCCGACCGGATGCCAGTACTCCGCGATGCGATGCCCCGGGCGCTCCGAGGGCATCGTGAGTCCGTACAGTTGCCGTGTCAGACCGACGGCGAAGTCGCAGATGTCGATCATCTCCTGCACTTCGCCCAGCCCTTCCTGCAAGATCTTGCCGCTCTCCAGCGTGACCAGTTCGCCCAGCGCCTGTCTGGATGCGCGCAATTCATCGGCGAACAACCGCACCAGTTCGCCGCGGCGCGGCGCGGGCACCATGCGCCAGTTCAGAAAGGCATCCGTGGCCCCGGCGATCTTCCGATCAATTTCCTCATGCGTATCGGAATGCAGGCGGCCCAGTGGCGCACCGTCAATGGGGGAATGAACGCCAAGGTCGCCGGTGCGCAGTGCGGCCGGGTCGAGGCCGGCGGAAGCGAGAATGGAAGCGGCGTACACTGTCACCTCGGATTCTGAAAATCGTATTCCGTATTTCGTATTCCGTATTTCGTGTGTGGTGCGGCCAATCTGCCCTTTCCAGTGGAGACTTGCGACATGCGGAATTCGATATACGGCATACGGTACAACCCTTTCCCGGTTATTTCCGCTCCTCCAGATACCGCTTCGCATCCAGCGCCGCCATACAGCCGGAGCCGGCGGAGGTGACGGCCTGGCGATAAACCGGATCGGCTACGTCGCCGGCAGCAAAGACGCCCGGCACGCTCGTTTGCGTGGCGAAACCGCGGCTTCCGGTCTGCACGCGGATGTAGCCGCCATCCATGTCCAGTTGCCCGGCAAAGATTTCCGTGTTGGGCGTGTGGCCGATGGCAACGAACAGACCGTGCACCGGCAGCGCGCCGATCGCGCCCGACCTGACATCCTTGATATGCACGCCGGTGACGCCGGCCTCGTCCCCGATGACTTCATCAACTACGTGGTTCCAGCGAATCTCCACGTTGCCGCCGGCGCCGGTGCGGCCAAGCAGGTGATCGACGAGGATCTGTTCCGCCCGGAACTGATCGCGGCGGTGGATGACCGTGACGCTCGAGGCAAGGTTTGCCATGTACAGCGCCTCCTCCACCGCGGTGTTGCCGCCCCCGACCACGGCCACAGGTTTGCCGCGATAGAAAAAACCGTCGCAGGTTGCGCAGGCCGATACGCCCTTGCCCTTGAATTTTTCCTCCGACGGGAGACCCAGGTATTTCGCCGATGCGCCGGTGGCAATGATGAGCGCATCGCAGGTGTAGAGGGCACTGTCGCCGTGCAGCGCGAACGGCGCCTGACGGAGATCGGCACGCTGGATGTGGTCGTAAATCATTTTCGTGCCGAAGCGCTCGGCGTGGCGCTTCATGCGTTCCATCAGTTCCGGCCCCTGCACGCCCTGATCGTCGCCCGGCCAGTTGTCCACGTCGGTGGTCGTGGTCATCTGTCCGCCGACCTGGATCCCGGCAATGATCACCGGATGCAGACCGGTGCGGGCGGCGTAAACGGCGGCCGTGTATCCCGCCGGGCCGGAGCCCAGAATCAGCAGGCGATGATGTTGCGGCGTCTGCGTCATGGCGTCAGCGGCAGGCCCTGACCAGGGATTGCAGGAAATTCAGATAACCGTCGTGTCCCTCACGCTCCCACACCTCGAGCCCGGCGCTGCCGACGATCGCCATATCCACCAGCCCCTTCAACTGCTGCACATCCTCCCGGGACCGGATGCCGAATCCCATGCCAAGGGGCAAGGTCGTGGCCGCACGGCACCGGCCGATGTATTCGCGCACGCCGGCATCCAGCGTCGTGGCCCGGCCGGTCACACCCTTGCGCGCGACGCAATAAATGAACCCGGACGCATCGCGCCCGATATCCTTCAGGCGTTCCGAAGAATTCATCGGAGTCATCATGTGAATGGGATCCAGATCAAACTCGCGCCCCCACCGGTCGAGATCACCGAACTGGTCGGGCGGCAGATCGGCAATGATGAAGCCGTGGCCGCCGGCCTCCGCCAGCCGCCGGCAGAAGGTTTCCGCTCCCAGCCGAAATACAGTGTTGTAGTAGCCCATGAACAGCAGCCTGAAGGAACATGCCTTCGACGCGCTCGACATCAATGCGAAATAGTCATCCCAATGCGTGCCGCGCGCCAGCGCCGCCTGGTTGGCGCGACTGAACGCGGGCCCGTCCGCAATGGGCTCGCTGAACGGCATCTGCAACTCGACCAGATCCACCCCCGCCGCCTGCATGCACTCCAGCATGCGCCGGTTGTCCTCCGGCGACGGGTAGCCCACTACGGTGTGGGTCATGAGCAGGAGTGGACGCGTCGCGAGGCGTTTTCGAATGTAGGTTTCAAGGGACATCCGAACGGTGGCTGGTGGCTAGTGGCTGGTCATTGGAGACTCGCAGGAATCCATCTTGACAGAAGATCAAGGAATTCAGAACTCTCTACTCAATAGACCAGCCACCAGCCACCTTCACGAGATACGTTTCACGAGATACGTTTTTCTTGTCGTGTTCCTCAACCTTGGCTCGCAGAAAGTCGTACCACCTCTCATCTCCCAGCGCCGCCGCGATCGTGAAAATATCCTTGTCGCCGCGGCCGGACAGATTGATGAGGATTGCGTCCTGCGCCGGGAGTTGCGGCGCTTCGTGCAGCGCGCACGAGATGGCGTGGGCGCTCTCCAGCGCCGGGATCAATCCTTCATTGCGGACCGTGGTCCGGAATGCGGCGATGATCTCCGCGTCCGTGGCGGACTCGAAGCGCACGCGCTTCTGCTCATGCAGCCAGGCCAGGATCGGGCCGATGCCGATGTAATCCAGGCCGGCGGAGATGGAATGGGTGTCCCGCATCTGCCCCTCGGCGTCCTGCATGAAGTAGGTCTTGTAACCCTGCGCCACGCCGACACTGCCCTGCCCGCCGGCGATGCGCGCCGCATGCCGCCCGCTGTCCAGTCCGTATCCGCCGGCCTCCACGCCCACGAGTTCCACTCCCGCATCGTCGAGGAATCCGGCGAAGATCCCGCTGGCATTGCTCCCCCCGCCGACACAGGCATAGACCCGTTTCGGCAATGCGCCCGTCATCTCCAGCATCTGCGCCCGCGCCTCTGTGCCGATTATGGACTGAAACCAGGTAACCATGAGCGGGAACGGATGGGGTCCGCAGACGGTGCCGAGCACGTAGTGCGTGTCCGCCATGGAGTCCGCCCAGTCGCGCAGCGCCGCGTTGATGGCATCCTTCAGCGTGCGCGTGCCGTCCTCGACGGCGACCACGGTTGCGCCCAACTGCTCCATCCAGAAAACGTTCGGTCGCTGCCGTTCCACGTCCTCGGCGCCCATGTAAATTGTGCATTGCAGCCCGAGTTTCGCGGCCATGGTTGCCGTCGCCACGCCGTGCTGCCCCGCCCCGGTCTCGGCGATCACGCGGCGCTTGCCCATGCGCTTCACCAGCAGCCCCTGCCCCATGACGTTGTTGGCCTTGTGGGCGCCGGTATGATTCAGGTCCTCACGCTTGATGTAGATGCGCGCGCCTCCCTGCAATCGCGTCAGGTTTTCGCAGAAGGTAATCGGCGTCGGCCGGCACGAATACGTTGACATGAGCCGCACATAATCGTCCCAGAACGCCGGATCCCGGTGCGCCGACTCGAACGCGGAACGAAGTTCAGCCAGCGTCTCGTGCAGTATCTCGGGAATGAAGGCACCGCCGAACGGGCCGAAGAAGCCTTCTCTGCCGGAGGGAAACGTAAAGAGTTCTTTGAGCATCAATGGGGATCGGTATCTCGTGGCTGGTCGCTGGTGGCTGGTGGCTGGTCGCTGGTGGCTGATTAGTCTGGCAGATGGTTCTGAATACCTTTGTATTCTGTCAAGCTATATTTTCGCCAGCGAGATGCGTTTCACGAACGAGCAGCGATTTGGTATTTCTTCGAGATACGCTTCACGAACGACGCGACACATTCTATATTGGCTATGCAGTCAGGAAAGAACCCAGAAGACCTGCAAGTTCATCCGGCATTTCCAGGTGCACCATATGCCCGCACTCCAGCACCGCCGTGCGCAACTGCGGGATGCAGTCCATCAGGTCTTCGCGCACTGCCGGTTCCCAGTCCCTGTACAACTGTCCGTCCCGCGCGAGCACAAGCAGCGTGTGCGCCTTGACGCCGCGCCAGCATGCGCGCGCCTCATCGCGGCGATAGAGCACCGGGTTGACATGCTTGTGGCGCGGGTCGTGGGGCAGTCGCCAGTTGCCATTGGCTGTGCGGCGCACCCATTGCTGCGCCATGAATCCGGTTCGAGCCTGGTCGAGTCGCGACGCAAGCCTGCGCACCAGCGCGTGCGCGGCCGATTCAGTGTTCATCGCGGAGAATCGTTCAGGGTTGCGCAACTGGTCCAGCCAGTGCGCATACCGCGCCGGGGCCGCGTCCGGTTGCGCGTCCGGAAGGCCGGCCACGTCCAGGCATGCGACATGCGAAACCCGTTCTGGCCGCACGCCGGCATACAGGAACGCCACGTTGCCTCCCATGCTGTGCCCGACAATTCGCGCGGGTGTGTCCGGGGAAAAATGCGCGAGGACCACGTCCAGATCGGCAAGGTAATCGGGGAACCAGTAGCCATTGGGATCCCACTGGGTATCTCCGAAACCGCGCCAGTCCGGCGCGACCAGATACCAGTTTGCGGCGAGCGCATCCGCAAGAAACTGGAAACTCATGCCGGTATCCATCCAGCCATGCAGCAGGAACACCGGTGTCGCAGAAGCCTCGCCCCAGCAGTGAATGCGGTGGCGGAGACCACGGAGCACCAGGTCGGTATGCGTCGCAATGACGCGGGGCGTGTAAGCGGACATCGAAATGCGTATCTCGCGGTTCGTGAAGCGTATCTCGTAGAAACATAGCTTGACAGAAGACAGCAATATTCAGAACTATCTGCCAGACTAATCAGCCACCAGCCACCAGCCACCAGTCACCAGCCACGAGCCACCAGCCACCAGCCACGAGATACGCATCACGAGATACGCAATACCGTCCCCAGATGTCAATCGAATCCCTCATCGCAGAGGAGTTCCCGCAGGATCCCGCGCTCATTTACATGAACCATGCCGGGGTGGGACCGTGGCCGCGGCGCACGGCACGGGCGGTGCAGGCGTTCGCGGAGGAAAACGTCCGCTCCGGCGCCCGCAACTATGCTGCCCGGATGCGCAAGGAGCAGGAACTCAAGGATCAACTGCGGAGATTCATCAACGCCCCCGCCGCCGAAGACATCGCTCTTGTCGCCAGTACCTCCGCCGCCCTGTCCATGGTTGCCTGCGGCATTGACTGGAAGTGGGGCGATAACGTGGTCGGACCGGCGGAGGAGTTCCCTTCCAACCGCATCCCGTGGCAAGCCCAGCGCAAGTGGGGCGTGGCGTATCGCGCGGTGCCGCTGATCGGCGCCGATCCGGAAGCGGATCTTCTTGCCGCGTGCGACCGACAGACGCGCGTGCTGGCGGCGAGCAGCGTCCAGTTCGGAACCGGCCTGAGTCTGGACATCGGTCGTCTCGGCGCAGCCTGCCGGAAGCGGGGCATTCTCTTTTGCGTGGACGCAATCCAGAGCCTGGGCGCGCTGCCGCTGGACGTGCAGGCCGCCCACGTGGATTTCGCCATGGCGGATGCGCACAAGTGGCTGCTGGGCCCGGAGGGGATCGCTCTCTTCTATTGCCGCGCCGAGGTGCGGCCACAACTGGAACTGCGCCAGTTCGGCTGGCACATGGTCGAGGCCATGGGAGATTTCGATGCAAATGAGTGGCGGCCTGCGGGGACGGCGCGGCGTTTTGAATGTGGAAGCCCGAATATGACCGGGGTGTATGGCTTGTCTGCCAGCCTCGATCTTCTTTTTGAGGCAGGATCTGATGAAATTACCCGACGTGTCCTGAAGAACTCTTCATATCTGATTGAAAAACTGAAGGTAATTCCCGGTTCTTTTCTGCTGACCCCGGATTCCGAGTCCCGCCGCGCCGGTATCGTGACCGTCCGGCTTGACGGGCAGGACCACGAGAAGCTCCGGCAAGACCTGGCGCTTGCCGGCGTGATCTGTGCCCACCGCGCCGGAGGACTGCGTTTCTCGCCACATTTCTATAACCGCGAGTCACAGATCGATAATGTACTGGAAATATTAAATGTAAGCATATGA
>JACORW010000034.1 GCA_016179185.1 Gammaproteobacteria bacterium
CGTATCTCGTATCTCGTATCTCGTATCTCGTATCTCGTATCTCGTATCTCGTATCTCGTATCTCGTATCTCGTATCTCGTATCTCGTATCTCGTTTATCAAGTGGATCGTTGGGACACCTGTATTTGTGTGTCAAGCACTTCTTGCGAGATACGCTTCACGAACGACGAGATACGGCCGTTTCGAGATACGCTTCACGAGATACGACCTGCCTCAAATCATGTCCGGCCATACGGGAATCTTCGCCGGCGCCCGCGGCACTTTCTCCCTGCGCCAATTTGCCACGGCCCAGTCAGTCACCTCCTGCACCGGCGCACCAGCCAGTGCCCGATCAGGGTTTTGACCGAGAAATTTCAGCGCGGAGAGCAATAACGTTGCGGGCTCCGCGCTCAGCAGCGCCGCTTCCGCGCCCAGACTCTTGCTGAGCTTGCGCCCCGAGGCGTCCACCGCCATGGGCAAATGACCGTAACGCGGCGCCGGAAATCCCAGCACGCCCTGTACACAGCACTGTATCGCAGACGCGTCCAGCAGATCGGCGCCACGCACCACGTGGGTCACGCCCTGAAAGTGATCATCAACGACGGCGGCCAGATGATAGGCCGTCAACCCGTCTGCCCGGCGCACAATGATGTCTCCGGTTGTCGCGGCGACGTCGAACCGGCGCGGTCCCTGGATCATGTCGTCGAGGGGAAGCGGGCCACCCGGGATGCGCAGGCGCAGACAGCGCTGCGGCGCGTCCTTCAGAGCCTTGAGCCTGCAGGTTCCCGGATAAGCGCGCCCGGAGACTTCGCGGCGCGTGCACGAACACACGTACAGGAGTCCCAGCGACTGCAAGCGCTCCAGCGCGTCCGCATAAGCCGGGGTGCGCGTGCTTTGCTGCAGCACTTCGCCGTCCCAATGCAGACCAAGGCACCGGAGTGCATTCAGGATCCCGGTGGCGGCACCAGCGCGAATCCGCGGCGGGTCAAGGTCATCAATGCGCACCAGCCAGCGGCCACCGGCATGGCGGGCGTCCAGATAGCTGCCCACTGCGGCAACAATGGAACCATAATGAAGGGGCCCACTGGGGGTGGGCGCGAAGCGGCCAACTACAACGGGGGTTGCCTGGTCAGCCGTACTGGCGTTCCCGGATTTCCTCAAGATTCTTGCAGTCAATGCACAGCGTGGCGGTCGGGCGGGCCTCGAGCCGTTTGATGCCGATCTCCACGCCGCAGATCTCGCAGTAGCCGTATTCGCCGGCATCGAGACTGATCAGCGCGTCGTCAATCTTCTTGATCAGCTTGCGCTCCCGATCGCGCGTGCGCAGCTCCAGCGCGAATTCCTCTTCCTGTGTGGCACGGTCATTGGGATCCGGGAAGTTCGAGGCCTCGTCCTGCATGTGGTGCACCGTGCGATCCACTTCCTCCATCAACGATCGCTTCCAGTCCAGCAACAGTTTGCGGAACACTTCAACCTGGCGCGGGTTCATGTAGTCGCGGCTGCCCGACGCGCGTGGCTGTTCCCTGGCCGGGGCGGGCTGCTGGAATCTCAGCACTGCCTCCCGGGCCGGGGACTTCGCGCCGACGACAGGTTTGACCGCCGGAACCGGCCTGGCGGGCGCAGCCACGACCCGCAGCGCAGGCCTTTTCGGTGCCGCGATCTTTTTCGCGACCGGCCGGGCACCCCTGCGCGCCGGTTTGGCGGCCTTGCGCGCGCCCTTCGGCGCAGGCTTCGAAGGCCTGGAATTTCTGGCGGCTTTGCCCGCCGGCTTCTTCGCCTTACCGGGCTTCTTCAGCGCCGGCTTTTTCTTCGCCGCCATTTTCAATGCTCCTGATCCCCGGCCTCCGGGAAAAACAAGGCGTGCATCTATATCAAAAACACCTGTTTGCTGCAATGCGCACCGTCGGATCCGGCAGCCTGTTAAGCGGTCGAGGGACCGACCGCCATTTTTCGAGCACGCAAGTGCCTGAAAAATGGAGCGAGCCGCGGACTGCGATGGGCAGGAGCCCAAGTGCCGTGAAGGCCAGGGATGGCCGAGAGCGGCCGCCGCGGCAGAGCGATCTGAAAAAGTCCAGATTGGACTTTTTCAGCAACTTGTCAGGGGAGACTGACCGCCTGCGGCGCCTGCCATCCGGGTTTGCGATGCTCCGCCACAACAGTTGTCTGAATACCCCCACGCACGTTGAATCGCCCGGTTACCCGCGCAAACCGCGGCGAAATCGCCTGAACGAGGTCGGACAGTATCCTGTTGGTGACCGCCTCATGGAACGCGCCCTGATCCCGATAGGACCAGACGTAGAGTTTGAGGGACTTGAGTTCCACGCACAATGCATCCGGAACAAATTCCAGTTCGACGGTCGCGAAATCCGGCTGACCGGTGCGCGGGCAAAGGCAGGTGAATTCCGGAATGGCCATGCGCACCGTGTAATCCCGTCCGGGCTCGGGGTTCGCGAAGGTTTCCAGCGTGGGCGATGGCTGCAGCGGCATAAGCGATGGCGGTGCGAATAAAGAAACCGGGCGGCGAACGATAGCACAGTTTCACGGGCTGAACGGTGCACAGAGCGCACCACATTTCGATGGCGGAAATCCTCCGCGCATCATGCGGTTGGATGATACCGGTGAACATTGTCGCAGCAGCGGCCGGCTGCCTGTACGCACCCTGGATTTCTCGGTATCGTAGCGGCCATGCGCTTGCGCAAGATCAAACTCGCCGGATTCAAGTCGTTCGTAGACCCCACGACCCTGACGGTGCCGGGCAATCTGGTCGGCGTCGTTGGCCCGAACGGTTGCGGCAAGTCCAACATCATCGACGCCGTGACCTGGGTCATGGGCGAAAGTTCCGCCAAACACCTGCGCGGCGAGTCGCTGACGGACGTGATTTTTAACGGCTCCCACACGCGCCAGCCCGTGGGTCAGGCGTCGGTGGAACTGGTGTTCGACAACAGCGAGAACAAGTTCGGCGGCCAGTATGCCGGCTACAACGAGATCTCGGTGAAGCGCCA
>JACORW010000002.1 GCA_016179185.1 Gammaproteobacteria bacterium
CCATCCTGGGGTTGTCAGAGGACGGCAAGCGAAAAGCGTGGTTTTCGCTTGCCTCACATTTTCAATGACTTGCAGTCATTGAAAATGGCAGTGCATCCCTGCACTGCGGGAAGCTCTGATGTTAATCAGAGCTTCCTTAGTTTTCCGGCACATGACCAGCATCTCGTTGCCGATGGCTTCGAATACGCGGATTTCGAGCGGGAAGTCCAGTTCCTGCCGGCAGCGCTGCAACAATTCCAGGAAGGCCGGCGGGTCCCAAACGTGGTAGTGAATGCTGCGGCGCCGTTCCAGCGCCGACGGCAGGCGGCGGCGGATCTGTTCCTCATTCAATCCGCCGACCTGCCGCATCCATTCCCGGTAATGTTCCTCCCGTGATCCGTCCGGCCCGTTGCGCAGGTCGTCCAGCACGTGCGAGAACGCCGTCACGGGTCGGTTGCGGTCAAACGTGCGATCGCGATCGGGGATCGCCAGGTAGAGCATGCCGCCGGGCCGCAGCACGCGCAGCCAGTTCCGCAGGGCGAGCAGGGGACTTTCCATGTGCTCGATGATGTGGCTGGCGATCAGGAAGTCCTGACTGCCGTCCGCGACGCTCGGCAGCACGTGGGCGTCCTCAACCATATCAATGGAGGTCTTGGGCACATCCGCGTGCTCGTTGTACTCCGTCCGCAGATCCGTCTCCGGCAGGCGATCCACGTACCGGACGCGCACCCCCGGCAGCACCGGCATCGGATTGTGCAGCGCGCCGATCTCCAGACCCGTGCCGCGCAGGTGGATATAGGCCAGGGCGCGGCGCCGCAACCCGGGCAGCCGGTGCAGCCACATCAGCGGATACAGCGTGAACGGGTTCAGCGCCAGCCCGCGCAGCAGGCGATTCATGAGGTGAATGGTTGAAAGTGGAAAGTAAAAAGTGGACCAACTCCTATCGGCATTTGACGATAGTTGAATTTTCCGTTCTCTCTTTCCACTTTCCACTTTGAACTTTCCGCTTCCTTTGTCGTTTACACGGGCTGGCGCGGTGCCGGCAGCCAGCCGGACGGATTGCGCCGGCGCGCGAACAGCCCGCGCACCTGCCAGGCCAGCGCATTGTCCACTTCGGCAAGAAACCCGATATCGCCGCGCGACTGCATCGCGATGGGCACGCCGTCACGGAATACAATGCGTCCGGTGGACGAGGCCGGGATGCGCGCGCCCGGCAGCAGGATGCCGCTCAGGTTCAGCGGGTCGGCCGCGGAGACGGCATGCAGGTCGCCGGATCCTGCGTCGCGCTGCCGGCGCAGCAGGCCAACGGCCTCCGGCAGCGCGAACTGCTCGCCGCTGAAACCGGCGACGAATCGGCCGCCGCGCACCTCGCCGCGTGCTTCCCGGCGCCGCAGCACGTATAACAATTCCCGCCACGGCGGAACGGATTCGCGCTCGAGCAGCCGCCGGAACAGCACGCCGTATCGTTGCAGCAGCACATCCACCACATGATCGAGTACTTCCAGCGGGGTCGCGAGCCAGCCGCTGCGTGCTTCCGCTTCGCGCGCCGGGGTTTCCACGCTGGGTACCAGGGACCAGCGCCCGGCGTCGTCCACGCTGTCTGATCCCGCACCCCGTCGCCGGCGGTAACCCGGGCGCCGGGTCGCCGGCAGGATCAATGCGCGCAATCCGGCGAAACTGTCCGAGGTGACGAGTCCATTTGCCGCCAGTTCCGCCAGCGCCTCCTCCACCTGCGTGCGCAGCAGTCCGCTCTGCTGCACGAGATCCAGGAAGAACAGTGCGCCACGGGCGCGCAACAATGCCAGGATTTTCTGCGCGGCAGCGCTGCCGCGGGTGTGCGCCGAGTGCGGAGGCGGGTTCAACCCGAGCCAGACCGGCGCGGCGGCGCGATTGATCAGCACCACGGGCGTGTTGCGCAACACCGACGTGCGGGGCAGCGCGCCGTCCGCATCGGCGCCGGGGTTCGCCGCGAGCCGCGCCCAGAGGATCCGGCCGCTGGCGCACAATCTGTCCAGCATGTTGCTGGTGTAACCCTGCAGCCGCGCCGGCAACACATCGGCCTCCCACGCGGCAGCCGGCATTGCGAAGCCCTCGAGTCGGCCCAGGACGGCCGCGAGCGCCGCGTCGCCTTCGGCGCGATCGGAACCCAGGCCGTGCCACGCAAACAGGAAGCGCATGAATTGCTGCGCGGTCACCGGCTCGATCTCGCGCCGCAGCGTGGCCAGCGTGGCGCGGTGGATGCGCGCCAGCAGTGCCCGCTCGCACCACTCGGTGTCCGCGCCGCCGGTAAAGCGGCCGCGCATCGCGAATCCTTCCTGTTCCAGCACGGCGAGCGCCGACTGGATGGCCCCCGCGGGCAGACCGAAGAACGTCGCCAGTTCCGATTCGCTGATCGGCCCCACGCACTCGAGGCGCGCGCGCAGCAACTCCACCAGCGCCGCCTCCGGTGTCCAGGAGATCGTGGTCATCGGCCCGGCCGCGGCTATTTCCGGTTCCAGCGCGCCCGACGCGAACACGGCGTGCACCTGGGCCAGCCGCTCCGCGCAACCCCAATAACGCCGCCTGCCCACGGTGATGATCGTCGCCCGGCGTTGTGCGATCAGCGGTTGCAGATATTCGCGCCAGGCGGGCAGATTGCGCCGTGTCTCACCCAATTCGGATTCGTCTATGATTCCCGAGAGCAGCAATGCATCGTGCAGTTCCTCCGGGTCTGCGGCATCGGGCCAGGCATTGCGGCGGACCTCGTCGATGGCCTGCGGATCCAGCCGCGCCAGCTCGCCGGCCAGCAATGGATCGGCGAAGTTGCGCGCCGCTACGGCGCGCGTGCGGCGTTCCTCGGCCGGGGCGTCATCGAGGAAGGCATACGGCCGCGCGGTCAGTATCTCCTGCGCCAGCGGCGAGGGACCGGACAGGTCGCGGACATGCACGCGCGCGTGGCCGCGCTCGATGTCGGCGAGCAGTTTTACGAGCCCGGTGATATCCATGACCTCGTGCAGGCAGTCGTAGATGGTCTGATCAACCAATGGATGTTTGGGTATTTCGCGCTCGCCGGTCAGGTTGTCCTGGCAGGCGAGCTGATCGGGGAACACGACGGCGATGAGGTCCTCGGCGTCGGTGCGCTGAAACTGCGGCGGCACGCGTTTCCCGCCGCTCATCCGGCGGATCGCCAGCGCGATGCTCGCGTTCCAGCGCCAGTGGGTCGGAAACATCGGCACCGCGAGCAGGGCCTGCGTCACCACGTCACGTGCGCTGTTCGAGTGCAGGTAGCGCGACACATCCTCCAGCGGAAAACTGTGGGTCGCGCCCAGGGAGATGACGATGGTGTCCTCCAGCGCCGCCGCCTGAAGTTCGAAGTTGAACTTGCGGCAGAAGCGCTTGCGCAGGCCGAGCCCCCAGGCGCGGTTCAGCCGCGAGCCGAAGCAGGAATGAACCACCAGGTGCTGGTCGCCGGCCTCGTCGAAGAAGCGCTCGAAGACGATGTCCCGTTGTGTCGGGATGAGGCCCAGCGCGGCGCGGGTAGCCGAAAGATATAGCGTGAGTTGCGTCGCCGCGGCGGGTTGCAATCCCACCTCGCTGATCAGCCAGTCCTGGGCAGCGGCCTCGCCATCCGGCAGCAACTCATTCATCGTGGCGCGCAGGCGCGACACGGCGAGACTGAGTTCGTCGCTGCGACCCGGCGCCTCGCCGAGCCAGAACGGCATGTTGGGCGGCTGGCCCTTCGCATCCTCGACGCGCAGCCGGCCCTGTTCCACCTTGCGCACGCGGTAGGAGGTGTTGCCCAGTTGGAAGATGTCGCCGGGCAGGCTCTCGAACGCGAAGTCCTCATTCACCGTGCCCACCAGATGTCCGTCCGGTTCCAGCAGCACGTCGTAATCGAACTGATCGGGAATGGCGCCGGCGTTGGTGACCGCGGTCAGCCGTGCCCCGGGCCGGCCGCGCACGATGCCGTTCACTGCATCGCGCTGCACGTAGCGGCTGCGGCGCCCGCGGCGCGTCGAGAAGCCGTCGCCGAGCATGGCCAGCACGGCGTCGAATTCGGTGCGCGGCAGCCCCCGATACGGAAATGCACCCTTGCAGAGATGAAACAGATCGTCCTCGGACCAGTCACGGCAGGCGGCCTCGGCGACGATCTGCTGCGCCAGCACGTCCAGGTGCCCCGGCGGTATGCGCAGTTCATCCAGCTCATCGCGCCGCACCGCATCCAGCAGCGCCGTGCATTCCAGCAGTTCGTCGCGGGTGAGCGGGAACAACCGGCCCTTGGGCGTGCCGCCGAGAAAATGCCCGGAGCGTCCCACGCGCTGCAGCAACACCGCGATGCCGCGTGGCGATCCCACCTGGCAGACGAGATCCACGTCGCCGATATCAATACCCAGTTCCAATGACGCGGTGGCCACCAGCGCTTGCAGTTTGCCTCCCTTCAGCCGCTGCTCAGCGTCCAGCCGATGCTCCCGCGCGAGGCTGCCGTGGTGGGACGTGACGTTCTCGTCGCCGAGGCGCTCGCCCAGATGCCGCGCGAGGCGCTCCGCCATGCGCCGCGTGTTCGTGAAGATGAGCGTCGTGCGATGCTCACGCACCAGTTGAGCAAGCCGATCGTGCACCTCGGTCCACACCTCGGTCGCCATGACCGCCTCCAGCGGCGAGTCCGGCAGCTCCAGCGCAAGATCCCTCCGGCGCACATGCCCGCAGTCAACGATGGTGCAGTTGATTTCGGAAGGGGTCGGAGCCCTGGCTCCGACCCCATTTTGCGTTGCGCCGCCGATCAGAAACTGCGCCACCGTCTCAAGCGGCCGTTGCGTCGCGGACAGGCCGATGCGTGTCGGTGAGCGGCCGGGAGTCGGAGCCTCAAGCCCGACCCCTTCGACAATCAATGCCTCCAGCCGCTCCAGCGACAGCGCCAGATGCGAGCCGCGCTTGTTGCCGGCCAGCGCGTGAATCTCATCCACGATCACGGTGCGCACGGTGCGCAGCATGTCGCGCCCGGATTGCGAGGTTAGCAGGATGAACAGCGACTCCGGCGTCGTCACCAGCACGTGCGGCGGTTCGCGGCGCATGCGGTTGCGCTCGGTGGTGGTCGTGTCGCCGGTGCGCACCATGACCCGGATCGGCACCGGCGGCAGGCCGAGCGCGTTCAGTTCATCGGCGATGCCGCACAGCGGCGCGCGCAGGTTTTTTTCGATGTCGTTGGAAAGCGCGCGCAGCGGCGAGACATACAGCACTTGCGTCTGATCCGGCAGTCCGCGCTCCAGCCCTTCGCGCACCAGTCCATCCAGCGCCGCGAGGAACGCCGCCAGGGTCTTGCCGCTGCCCGTTGGCGCGGCAATCAACGTGTGCCGCCCAGACTGGATGGCCGGCCATGCCTCCGCCTGGGCCGGCGTGGGTCCTGAAAACGTCGCGGCGAACCAGTTCCGGATCGCGGGATGAAAATCGGGTTGAGACTCAAATTTCATGAAATCTTATTGTGGGGCCGGCTTTAGCCGGCCAACGGAAATCACGTCATCTCTGTACCAGGGATCGAAGCGCGTATTCGATGCCGTTGGTGGCGGCCCCTATGTTATCTTTTACGCAAGAACACCGCCCGGCTCTCCGCATTGGGGCCGGAAAGCGAGCATGGCAGATCCACCGCAACTCCCTGAAACCGGGCTACAAACTGCACTGGTACCGCATTGAGGACATCCTTGGCCAGGGCGGATTCGGCCTTACCTACCTCGTCTACGACTTCAATCTCGACCAGAAGGCGGCGATCAAGGAATACCTGCCCATCGAACTCGCCGTGCGTGAGCGCGATTTCTCGGTCCACCCGGTGTCCGAGGATTCCGGCGAGAAGTTCAAATGGGGGCTGGATCGATTTATCACCGAGGCGCGCACCCTGGCGCGCTTCAAGCATCCGAACATTGTCCGCGTGCTCAATGTGATCGAGGCCAACAACACGGCCTACATGGTGATGGAATACGAGCAGGGCGAGAGCCTGCAGGAGATCCTTTCCGCCCGTAAGACCTATGGAGGAAGGCGAATTGATGAACCTGCTGCTGCCGGTGCTGGGGGGGTTGCAGAAGGTCCACGAGGCCGGTTTCATTCACCGCGACATCAAGCCCGGCAACATCTTCCTGCGTCGTGACGGCAGCCCGGTGCTGCTGGATTTCGGCTCGGCGCGCCAGGCCCTCGGCGTCGCCACGCAGACGCTGACCAGTCTGGTTTCCCCCGGCTACGCGCCATTCGAGCAATACCATTCGAAGAGCGATCAGCAGGGACCGTGGACCGACATCTATGGTCTCGGCGCAACATTCTATCGCGCCATTGCCGGCGTCGCGCCCATGGATTCGGTGGATCGCAGCCGGGCAATTCTGAAAACTGGCAAAGACGTTCTCGTGTCGGCGATGCAAATCGGTCGGGGGCGCTACTCCGAGCGCTTCCTGCGCGCGGTGGACCATGCGTTGCAATTCAAGGAAGAGGATCGTCCGCAGTCCATCGAAGAATGGCGCAGGGAGTTCTCCGTCGCCGGATCGCCGGTGACGTTTCCGCGCGCCGCCGCCAGCGAGGCCGTGACGGCGACTCCCACGCGCAAACCCATTTCCGGGCAGACCGGAGTCGGATTGGAAGCGCCGACCCCGGTTGGCGAAAAAGGGGTCACAGCGTCAGCTCTGACCGCGATCGCAAAAGCGCTTGCCGCCGTGGCTGTGGTCGCCACGATCGCCGGTAGCGGCTGGTATTACACCGCCTGGCGCATGGAACAGGCGGCGTTGCAGGCAGGGGCGCGCGCCGAACAGCAGCGGGCCACAGCCGATGAACAGGCCGGACTCGCCGAACAAGCCGCCAGCGCCGGAGACCTGTCCGCGGCGCGCAAACATGTGGTTCAGGGCGAGGCCGCCGATCCCGCGGCGCCCTCCATTGTTGCGGCAAAGGCAAAGGTGGAGGAAGCGGCGAAGGTGCGCGCGGACCGCATCCGGTCACTGCTGGCGGCGGCCGAAGCGGCCGGCGCCGACGCAGCCGCCGCTGCGGCAAGGCTCGATGAAGCCTCCGCGCTGGGCGCTGACCCCGGCGTCATTGGCGAGATGCAGGATCGCCTGCGCGCCGGTATCGAACAGCAGATAGCTGCGGCGTTCGCGGAATCCAAAGCGGCGCTGGCGGCGAAGGATACGGTCAAGGCACGGGAATCATTATCCCGCGCCGGCGAATTGAAGAAGCAGGCCGCGTTCCTGCAGCAGACGCAGAGCGGCGATTTGGCGACTGTTGCAGCACAGGCCCCGCCGCAAACCCCGCAGGAGGAGATCAACACCCTGCTTAAGGAGGCGGAAACCGCCGCAGACCAGGCGGACGGACGGGCTGCCGCGGCCAAATTGAAGGAGGCAGCAACACAGGGCGCGCCGTTTTTCCACCATCGAACGCGTGGCAACGCGCAAGCTGCAGTTGCTGGACGATGCCGTGGAATTGATGGACCTGGCGTCGCCGCCGGGGAACCGGCTGGAAGCCTTGAAGGGCGGCCGGCGCGGACAGCACAGCATTCGCATCAATGACCAGTGGCGCATCTGCTTTGTGTGGAAAGATGGCGCGGCGGAATTCGTCGAGATTGTTGACTATCACTGAGGCAGGAAAACCATGAACCGAATGCGACAAATCCATCCGGGGGAGATTCTTCGGGAGGAATATTTGAAGCCGTTGGGCATGTCCGCGAATGCGCTGGCGGTGGCGCTGCGTGTACCTGCGCCCCGCGTCAATGACATCGTACGGGAACGTCGTGCCGTGACGCCGGAGATGGCGCTGCGTCTGGCGCAGTACTTCCAGACCACGCCGCAGTTCTGGCTGAATCTGCAGACCAGTTATGACCTGAAGGTGGCGGAGCGCGAAGCGGGCAAGAGGATTCGACGCGAGGTGTTGCCCCGGTCCGCGGCATGACCGTGATCGTGCCGCGAACGTGGCTGCGACGAATCAAGGAGGCCTATGAAAATGAGCAAAACAAAAAAAGCACTTAAGCGAAACATCGCGGACTTGGAGGCCGGCGCTGCCCCGGTCTGGGCGCGCAAGACCGAATTCATCTCCGAGTACCGTTTCTGGGTCTGCCCGGATTCCCGCAAACCGCTCAACCTGATGTGATGTAGGGCGGACTTCAGTCCGCCGGGGAGAGGCAATGTGCACACAGCGTCATCTATGCACAGGACAATGCGCATATTCATTCTCGCCGGTGCCTTGGCATTCGCTTCTGCGCCGGCATTCCAGGAACTTCCCAGCGACGCGGACATGGAAGCGCTGCAGAAACAGATAGAAGCAGAAGACGCCGCGCAGCAGGAAGCCGCGCGCAAGCGCGCCGCCGAGGAGGCAAAGTGCAAGGCGGAGACAGAAGCCGAGGCGAAGCGCAAGGTGGAGGAAGAAGCGCGCCTGGCCGCCGAGGAACAGAAGCGCCGCGAAGAGGAATGCGAGTTGCCGCGGTCGCCAGTGAGTTCGTGTACATACCTGGCGGGAGTTTCACGATGGGGTGCTCTCCGGGCGATCCGGAATGTGAGGACAGTGAGAGACCGGCGCACACGGTAACCGTGAAGCCGTTCCTGATGGGAATATATGTGGTGACGTTTGCGCAGTGGGATACGTGCATGGCCGAAGGCGCGTGCAGAGAGAAGCCGGATGACCAAGGCTGGGGTCGCGGGAACTATCCGGTCATCAACGTGAGCTGGGACGACGCGCAGCAGTATGTCGCTTGGGCAAGCAGCAAGTCGGGACGAAAGATTCGTCTGCCGACGGAAGCGGAGTGGGAATATGTCTGCCGGGCTGGTAACGCTCAGGATAAATACTGTGGTGGGGGCAACGTGGACCTGGTGGCGTGGAATTACCGGAACAGCTATGTCCATACACACCCCGTGGGGCAGAAGCAGGACAATCGGTGGGGACTCCATGACATGAGCGGCAACGGTTGGGAATGGACGCAAGACTGTTGGAACGAAACCTATAATGACGCACCCCCCAATGGCTCGGCGTGGACTTTGGGTGACTGCGGCCGGCGCGTGTTCCGGGGCGGCTCGTGGTACATCAAACCGTGGGGCGTGCGATCCTCGGTCCGCTCCGGGTTCACGCCCGACTACCGCGACAGCTCCCAGGGGTTCCGTCTCGTCCAGGACGAATGATTTCCTTTAAAATTATAACCTTGAGGTGAGAGGTGGCCCCGAGAGGGGCCCCGGCTTTTTAGGGGCCAGGGAGGGTTATGCAACAGGCTCGCGACATCATCATCGTCCATGTGGATGGTTTCAATCCGGTACAGCAGTTTGCTATTTATAGCAATATGCTATAAAGTCCCACCCGATGCGAGTCATCAGCAACAGGAAGTTGCGCGACTTTGCGGATCAGCACACCGATGCCACTCGTCCCCTGCAGTCCTGGCGCAAGGCCATGGAAACGGCGAAGTTCCGCAGTTTTGCTGATCTTCGCCGGGCGTTCGGCTCCGTGGACCGTGTCGGCGACCTGTGCGTATTCGACATCGGCGGAAACAAGTACCGGCTGATTGCCTATATTCGATTTGACTGGAATCGCTGTTACATCAAGAGCGTCCTGACGCATTCAGATTATGATTCGGGAAAGTGGAGAAAATGGGCGCGGTACTGAAAAAAATTGACCCGGCATGGCGCGAGTTCGAACGCAGCACCCATGTGGGGCCCATCAAGACGCGGGCGCATTACGACCAGATGGTGGAGGTGCTCGATGCATTGATTGAAGAGGTCAATGGTCGGCGTTCGCATCCGCTGGCCGGGTTGCTGTATATCATCGGGGAATTCGTCCGCGATTATGACGAGCGACATTTTCCGGTAAAGGACATTTCGGCCATTGACATGCTGGTCTCCCTGATGGAGGCCCATAAACTACGTCAGGCCGATCTCCCGGAAATTGGCGCGCAAAGCGTGGTGTCCGCAGTGCTGTCTGGCAAGCGCATGCTGAATGCCCGCCAGATTGCGCGCCTGTCACAGAGGTTTGGACTGCCTGCAGATGTTTTTCTCGACAAGGGCATACCATGAACCCGGCACGGCAATCGCATTGCGCGGACAATAATATCGCGCGGTGTCTGTGATCGCTGGCCAGCGTGTGCCCCCGACTTTGACGCTCACCGGCGGCTGCCACTGCGGCGCCGTCCGCTTCGAATGCGATGCCCCGGCGGACTGGCGACCTCTATCCTGCAACTGCTCCATATGCAGCCGCAGCGGGTATCTGCACGTGATTGTGCCCCAGGCGGCCTTCCGGCTGCTCAAGGGCAGCGACGACCTGAGCTGCTACACCTTCAACACCGGTATCGCGCAGCATCTGTTCTGCCGGCGTTGCGGGGTGAAGTCATTCTATGTGCCGCGATCCCACCCGGATTGCTACAGCGTCAATGCGCGTTGCCTGGATGGCGTGGATCCGGAGGCGCTGGTCCCGATCCCCTTTGACGGGAGGAACTGGCAACAAGCTGCGGAGAAACTGGATAGGCCGGCGTGAAGCGGAAGGATGGCCGGGGTTAACCCGGCCCCACAGAGAAAGCAGCTCAGCCTGTCGGCATCCTGCCGAAGCGCGGGATCCCGCCCGGCACCACGCCCCAGCCCGGCGCCGAATCCACGAACATGGACGCCTGGGGCTCGACCCAGGACGAATCATCCAGGCTGCCGGCCTTGATGACGGTCATTTCGGCCAGGACGTCCGGTTCGCCCCACAGCGGCGAACCGCAGGTTGCGCAGAAATAGCGCCGTACGGTCTTGCCGCTGTCACCCTTGACGTCATAGGCCGTGGGCTTGCCCTGGGTGATGCGGAACGCAGCTTTCGGCACGAGCAGGTTGGTGCTCATCTGCGTGCCGGTGAGTTTCTGGCAGTCGGTGCAGAAGCAGTGCACGGTGCGCACGGGATCGGCGCTGCACTCATAACGGATGGCGCCGCAGCGGCAGCCGCCGGTGAACGGAGCGTTCATGTCGTCTCTCCTTTCAGATTGTCCAAATCACGGGGACCGCCTCGGTACCGAGGGTACTGGAGGTTGCTCCCACTTCCTTGCACTTTTCACTTTGAACTTTTTACAGCCTCTTGATGGCCGGGACAAACCCGGCCGCACAAAATATTTCGAGGCATCAAAGCACGGAAATAATCGCCCCGGCCAGGTAGTCCACGTTTATCGGGCTGACTCCGGCAATGTTGACGCGGCTGGAATCCACCATGTAAATACTGAATTCCGTGCGCAGGCGCTGCACCTGTTCCTTCGACACACCGAGGAACGAGAACATGCCGTATTCGCGCTTGATGAACTCGAAGTCGCGCGGGGCGTTCAGTTTCTTCAGGGTATCCGCCAGCAATGCGCGCAGCGTGTGGATGCGCCGGCGCATGCCGTCCACTTCCGCCTGCCACTGAGCGCGCAGCGCCGGGTCGTTGAGCACGGTCTTCACCAGCGCGCCGCCGTGGGCGGGCGGCATGGAGTAGATGCCGCGGGCGATATTATTAATGTGCGTCAGCGCGGCATCCGACTGCCCGGGCGTCGGTGACACGATCAGCAGCGCGCCGATGCGGTCGCGGTACAGACCGAAATTCTTTGAGCATGAATAGGCCAGCAACATCTCCGGCACGGTGCGCGCCAGCACCCGCGGGCCGTACGCGTCCTGGTCCATGCCCTCGCCGAGACCCTGGTAGGCGAGATCCACAAACGGCACCAGGCCCCCGCGCGCGGCGATCTGCGCGACGGCATCCCACTGTTGCGGTTTGAGGTCGGCGCCGGTGGGGTTGTGGCAGCAGCCGTGCAGCAGCACGAGATCCCCCTTTGCCGCGCCTTCCAGTGCCCGGGTCATCGCGGTGAAATCCACGGCATGGGTCGTGCCGTCGTAATAGGGATACTCGGCAATCCTGAGCCCCGCGCTGCCCAGCAGCGGCACATGATTCGCCCAGGTCGGCCTGCTCACCCGGATAGTGGAGCCTGCCTTGCAGCGGTTGATGAGTTCCGCGCCGACCCGCAAGGCGCCGCATCCACCCGGCGCCATCACGGAACGCACGCGGCCCGCGGCCAGCGCGGGATGATCCGCGCCCAGTATCAATTTCTGGATCGCGCTGTTGAAATCAGCGAAGCCCGGCGGGCTGATGTAGACCTTGGTGTTCTCCTGCTGCTCCCAGCGCCGCTCGGCCTCCTTGACGGACTTGAAGATCGGCGTCGTGCCGGACTCATCCTTGTAGACGCCCGCGCCCAGGTCCACCTTCGCGGGGTTGGGATCATTTTCGAAGGCCGCGGTCAGGCCGAGAATCGGATCAGGCGGAAGTTTCTGGATGGAGTCGAACATGGAGGTCGGTATTCGTCAAAATTCGGGCGCGTATATTAGGAATACGCTGCCATGGAGTCAAAAAGAAACGTATCTCGTCGTTCGTGAAGCGTACAGTCACCAGCCACCAGATACGAGTCATTCCTTCCTCCCATGCATCTCCCCCCTTGTCAGTGAAAAATAGATCGCGACGATACTCAGACAGGCTGCGACCAGAAAGCTCAGGCCGACACTCCGGATCAATGCCGGATAATTCTCCGGCGCGATCTGCACCGGACCGAGGACCAGCGCGAAAATCACCGTCACCAGCGCCATGCTGTTCATCTGGCCCAGCACGCGCATGGTGCTGACCGCGCCTGAGGCCGTGCCCAGATGCCGGTGATCCACACTGCCGACGATGGCGTGCACGTTGGGCGGAGAAAACAGCGCAAAGCCGCCGCCGACGACTATCAGGCTGAAGACGACATAATAATGTGTCGTCGCGGGGGCGAGCGCGGACAACATGCCGAGGCCGACCGCGGTCAGCACCAATCCGGCCGATGCCAGCACGCGCGGTTCATGCCGGTCCGCCAGCCGGCCCGTGAACGGCGACAACAGCGCCATCACCGCCGGCTGGGTAACGAGGATCAATCCGGCGGCCTGCGCGGTCAATGCCTTGATGTATTGCAGGTACAGGCTCAGCAGAAACGATGTCGCGAACGTGGCCGTGTAGATGATCAGCGATGCCAGACACGAAAACGTGAACACGCGATTGTTGAAAAACAGGCTGACGTCAAACAACGGGTCCGCGGTGCGGCGCTCATGCCGCAGGAACACCGCGAATGCAGCCGCGCC
The DNA here is from genome assembly GCA_016179185.1 of Gammaproteobacteria bacterium. Classification (GTDB taxonomy): domain Bacteria; phylum Pseudomonadota; class Gammaproteobacteria; order Eutrophobiales; family Eutrophobiaceae; genus 2-02-FULL-61-13. The sequence continues at coordinate 13,050 of JACORW010000002.1, forward strand.
CGACGCCAGCAACACTGCGCCGGGGGCGGACGGCAGGATCGAGAGACCGTACATGAACGTCGTCACGGCGCACGCGTAGAAAACGGCGCCGGCAAGATCAAAGCGCTGCGGTCTGTCATCACGCCACTCCCCGCGCAGCCCAAACACGGCCAGCAACGTGATCAGGAGTGCCAGTGGCAGGTGGATCAGGAACGCCGCGCGCCACGACATGTGGTGCGTGGCCCAGCCGCCGAGCATCGGGCCGCAGGCGAGACCGAAATACACCGCGGACACGCTCATGCCTATGGCAGCTCCGCGCCGCTCGCGCGGCACCAGCGACGACAGCAACGCGATGCCGGTGGCGAACAACATCGCCGCGCCGATCCCCTGCAACACGCGGCAGGCAACCAGTTGTTCCACGGAGCGCGCAGTGGACGCCAGTACCGAAGCCAGCATGATCACCACCAGGCCGGCAACGAATACGCGCTTGCGCCCATACATGTCCGCAACGCGGCCGAAGGGCAGCAGCAGCACGGCGCTGGAGAGCAGATAAGCGGTCGGGATCCAGCTCAGCATCATTGCATCCGCGTCCAGGCCGGCGGCGATGGCGGGAATGGCGACATTGATCGCCGACAGCATCAGCGGGGCGGTGAAGGAACTGAGACACACCACGAGCAGCGCGACGCGCTCTTCGGCGGCGGTGGCGGGAGCGGGAACGGAATTCAAACCGTTTGCCGCGCGCGCGTCTGCGCCCCGGTGCCGCCGCTTCTGCCGATGAGCTGCATGAAATCTTCTATGGCAATGCGTTTCAATTGCGCGCGCTGCGAGGCCCAGGGCTTGCCGTTGCCGGCAAACACCGTCAGCCCTTCCATGGCGGCGCACATGAACAGCGCCAGTTGCCGCCGTTCCCGCGGTGTGCAGGCCGGATTCATCAGGCCGATTATTTCGTCCAGAGGTTCGCGCGCCCGCGCGTACAGCCCGTCCACAAGTTCCGCCACGTGCGGATCATGATTCGCCAGTGCCCACAGTTCGGGGAAGAACGCCGTCGTCTCCGGCGTGCCCAGATCGTCAATCCAGTAGTCAAGTATGGACTCGAGCTGTTTCTGCGGCGACTGTCCGGCCGCGTCGCGCAATTTTCCGAACACGTGCAGATAGCCGCCGATGACATGATCGATCAGGTCGCGCAGCAGGTCGTCCTTGGTTCGATAGTAATAATTGAGATTGCCGATGGAGATGCCGGCACGATCGGCGACCTTGCGCATGGTCAGGCCCGCATAACCCGCGTTGATGAATACGGCCCGCGCCGCATCCAGGATGCTGGCGAGCCGCGACTGGCCTTTGCTCTGGGTCGCGGTACCCGGCCGGTGGGAGGTCTGTCGCTGGTTGAGATCCATTGAATTTGCGAATCGCGTCGCGAGTGTGTTGCACGTTTACAACAATTTGTTGCATCCTTCTTCACATTATAAGACACCTGTCCTAAAATGCGTCCAAATCGGTTCTGTCATTCTGATTTTTTCTACTTTTCACTTTTTCGCTTTCAACTTTTTATCCCGGGAGATCCCGATGACCATGCACACCCGTGCCATTTTGATCGCATTTGCCGCCGCGCTGTTGCCGGGCATAGCCGCCGCCCAGGGCATTGAAGAGGTCATCGTGACTGCGCAGAAGCGCGAACAAAAGGTGCAGGAGGTCGGTATCGCGATCACCACATACAGTGAGGAGCAGCTAAAAGAACTGTATCTGACCGGCGCGCAGGATGTCTCTGCGCTGGCGCCGAACGTCACAACGGTGCAGCCGAACGGACCGTCCAACTTTGCGCTCGCCATCCGCGGCGTGGTGCAGAACGATTTCGTCACCAACCAGGAAAGCCCGGTGTCAATCTACGTGGACGAGACCTACATCAGCCAGATGTCCGGCGCCGGGTTTCAACTGTTCGATACCGAGCGCGTCGAAATCCTCAAGGGGCCGCAGGGAACGCTGTTCGGGCGCAATGCCACCGGCGGCCTGGCGCACTTCATTTCCGTGCAGCCCAGCCAGGAATTCAGCGGCTACGGCCAGATGACCTTCGGTGAATTCGAGCAGATTAATTTCGACGGCGCCGTGGGCGGCGGGATCACCGAAGGCATTTCCGGGCGCCTGTCGCTGGCCGCAACTACCAATGGTGGGTATGTCGAAAACCGGGTTTCCGGCGAGGACATCGCCAATTCCAACGATTACGCCGGGCGCCTGCAGTTCCTGCTGGAGCCCAACGAATCCGTGGACATTCTCCTCAACGCGCGCGGCTCGTTCCAGGAAATCCGCACCGGATTCTGGGAGAACGTCTCCACCGATCCGCTGAGCAACCTGACCCCCGAAGCGACCAATTTCAACGGGTACCGGGACGGCGACGGCGACGTGTTTGCCGGAGACTTCGACAAGCTCGGCCACCAGGACGCGCACTCCTGGGGCGCCACCGCCAACATCAAGTTCTATTTCGCCAGCCTTACCGCCACGTCCATCACCGACTTTCAGCACGTGTTCCGGGATTACATCGAGGATTCGGACGCCTCGCCGTTCCCCGATTTCAATTTCTTCCTGGCCACGGATGCCGATCAGTTTTCCCAGGAACTGCGAATCAACGGCGAGACCGATCGCACCCGCTGGGTCGCGGGTTTTTACCTGCTGGACGTGCGGGTCAAGGACGCCAACGGCGCCGAGACGCCCCTGATCGGTGTCGCTCCAGTGTTCGGCCTGCCGCCCGGAGGTCTCACCGACGGCAGCGGCGTGTTTCCCACCCGTGAGGGAGACGGGACATTCATCGGCAACGACAATCCGTACCAGACGGATCTGAACACCTGGTCGATCTTCGCCCAGGTGGAGTACGACCTGACGGATCAAATTACGGCCATCGGCGGCGTGCGCTTCATTGATGAAGACAAGGAGCACCACTACGAAAACAACTTTGTGGATTTCCAGCCCGGCATGCGCGAGCGCAACGGCAACCCGAATATCTTCTTCAACGCCGGTACCTACGACGGCTCGCTGGATCGCAATCTCTGGTCGGCGAAGCTGGAACTGGACTGGAAGCCGGGCGATGACCTGCTGCTGTACGCAAGCTGGAACCGCGGCGTGAAGGGCGGCGGCTTCAATGCGCCGCTGGATATCACCTGCGTCACGTGCCCGACGGGCTTCCTGACGTTGACTGACGCCTTGATGCGTTTCGACGAGGAGACCCTGTACGCCTATGAGCTGGGTTTCAAGGCAACGCTGTTCGGCGGCCTCGCGACGCTTAATGGCGCCGGGTTCTATTACGATTACCACGACTTCCAGGCATTTCGCATCATCGGACTCTCGACGTTCATCTTCAACGCCAACGCAGACAGCCACGGCGGCGAGCTGGAACTCCAGGCGCAGCCGCTGGATGGCCTCGATCTGCAGTTCGGCGTCGGCTATGTGGATCCGGACATCCGCAACGTGGATCTCGGCATCGGCCTCGGCCCGCAGGAGACCGAACCGGTGCAGGCCCCGCACTGGACCGTCAACGGGCTGGCCCGCTATGAATGGCCGGCATTCAACGGCAGCGCGGCGGTGCAGATGGATTTCCGGCACCGCTCGAAACACTATTTCAGCCTGACGCGCTTCGAACCCAGCACCGAGAACGGCTACGTGGTCGCCAATGCCCGCGTCAGCTACGCCACCGGCGATGGTCACTGGGAGGCGGCGCTGTTCGTCAAGAACTTTACCGACGAGGAATACATCGTGCAGACGTTTGATCTCGGTTTCGTGCTGGGCATGACCGAGCAGTACTACGGCACGCCGCGCTGGTTTGGCGGCAGTATCAGTTACACCTGGTAGCGGGGTGATGCAAGACTCCGTTTTGCATCACCCTGCGCGCCCCATGGATGGGACGCATCGTTTTTCAAGCATGCAAGTGCTTGATAAACGGAGCGAGGCCGAAGCTGTGCTTTGGCCGAAGCGAGAGGCTAAAGTCCATGGATGGACTTTTGCATCAATTTGGTAAAGCAGGACAGGGCCGTGCGGACTCTCGCCGGTGCCGCGTTGCTGCTTCTTGCGGCCGCGGTTCCGGCCTCTGCCGATTTGCCCGTGGAACCCATCGGTGTCACCGAGAAACTGCCCGCCCGATGGCCGGATACCTGGATCCAGGCCCACGACATCAACTTCTATGCCCTGTCCGACGGCAAAGTCGTGATCTTCGACGTCGCGGCGGAGAACAGGAACTACAAGGGCTCCATCTCCGCCGCGCAGTTCGCTTCGTTCATTGCTTCCACGACCCGCCCCGAGATCTACGTCGCAGAGACTTATTATTCGCAGCGCGTACGCGGCACGCGCCACGATGTCATCACCGTGCACGACAAGTCCACGCTGGCGCCCGTCGCCGAGATCCCGCTGCCCGGCGGCAAGCGCGGGCAATATGTCACCTTCAAGAATACGTTGCAGTTGCTGAACGACGAAAACTGGCTGGCGGTCTACAACTTCTCCCCGGCGGCAACGGTGTCCATCGTTGACGTGGCCGCGCGCAGGATCATCGGCGAGGCGTCAGTGGCCGGTTGCGCGATGATTTATCCGACCGGCACCCGGAATTTCATGTCCCTGTGCAGCGAAGGTGTGATGCTGGTCACGGCGCTGGCAGAGACCGGAGCGGTGGCAAAGCAGTGGCGCACGCCGGCGTTCTTCAATGCCGATGACGATCCGTTGTTTGCCATGCCGACAATGATCGGGCGCATGGCGTATTTCCCCACCTTCCATGGCAATATCCAGCCGCTGGATCTGTCCGGCGACGAGCCGAAAGTTCTGCTGCGCTGGTCGCTGCTGAATGACGCCGATCGCAAGGCAAACTGGCGCCCCGGCGGCTGGCAGATCGCCGCGGCCCACCGCAGCGGCAGGCTCTATGTGCTGATGCATCCTGACGGCTATAACGGCAGCCACAAGAATGGCGGTCCGGAGGTCTGGGTGTTCGATGTCGGCAGTGGTAAACGCGTCGCGCGGCACGTGCTCAAGAACCGCGGGGTTTCCATCGAGGTGACGTCCGGCGCACAACCTTATCTCGTCGTCACCAACGACTCGTTCCAACTGGATGTCTACGACGCCGGAGACGGCAAGTGGCTGCGCATGTTCGGCGACCATGCCGTGACCATGCCCATGGTATTGCACGCGGTGCAGTGAGCGTCCTGCCGTGATCGATCCGGTCCTGTCTCTCGCCTGCGCACTGGTACTGGCGTGGATCTTCATCGCCGCGGGCGCGCACAAGTTCCATGATCCGGCCCGATTCGGCGCCGCGCTGGGCGCCTACGGACTCCTGCCCGAGGTACTGGTGCGGCCAGCCGCGCTGCTGTTGCCGCTGGGCGAATTCATGATCGCTTTCGGCCTGTTGTTCCCGCAGGCGCGATCCATCGCGGCTTGGAGCAGTGTGCTGCTGATCGGCGCCTATACGCTCGCCATCGGCATCAATCTGCTCCGCGGGCGGCGCAACATTGATTGCGGCTGCGGCGATCCCGGCCGGCGGCAGCCGTTGAGCGAATGGCTGCTGCTGCGCAACGCGCTGCTGATGGGCGCGGGAGCGCTGGCCGCGGCCGCGCCGTTCGCGCGAGTCGCCGGCTGGCTCGACTGGACCGTGGCGGCGCTGGCGGCGATCGCGCTGGGTCTCATCCATGGCGCATGCAACCAGTTGTTGAGCAACCGCCACCGGCTGGCGAACCTGGGTTCCACCCATGGCTGACGCGCTGGTCATTTCAAATCTGCTGCTCTGGGTCGTGGTGATTGCCCTGGGACTGGTAGTCCTGGCATTGGTGCGCCAGGTGGGGGTCCTGTACGAACGCGTGGCGCCGGCGGGTGCGCTGATGGTGAATCGCAAGCTGAAAGCCGGCGAGCCGGCACCGGAATTGGCACTGGTCGATCTCACGGGCAAGCCGGTTGCAATCGGCGGTGCATCAAATACCGGGCGCGGTACGCTGCTGTTCTTTCTGTCACCGAATTGCCCGATCTGCAAAACCCTGCTGCCGGCCCTGCGCTCCGCGGCGCGCAACGAACGCGCCTGGCTGGACGTGATCCTGGCCAGCGACGGCAACGATCACGATCATGCGCAGTTTGTCGCGGAGCAGGATCTTGCGCAGTTTCCCTACGTCTCATCCGAAATCCTGGGGATGACCTACGGCGTCGGCAAATTGCCCTATGCGGTGCTCATCGGCGAGCACGGCAACATTGTTTCCATGGGCATCATCAATTCGCGCGAGCACCTGGAAAGCCTGTTTGAATCGCGGGAGCGGGGCGTGGCATCCATTCAGGAATATCTGAAATCAAGGGGTCAGGGTCATTGAATTTTCACATTTTCTGTGGGGCCGGGTTTATCCCGGCCGATATAATTGTGGCTGGCTTGAAGCTACCCACAGGGATGTGGGGTATGCCGCGTGAGGACAGGAGTTCGGAGCGGCGACCCACAGGGATGTGGGGTATGCCGCGTGAGGACAGGAGTCCGGAGCGGCCGGCCCCACAGGGGGACTGGATATTCAATGCTGTCATGGCTTGAACGATTGATGGAGAAGGCGTCCCGGCGCGTGGCGCGCGCCACGTCGCGGCGCAGTTTCCTGGCCGGCCTGGGCACGCTGCTGGTGGGCGGCGCCTCGCTACCGCTGCTGCCCGTGGCTCGGGCCGCCGGCGGGCACGGCGCCGCTGCCGGCGCTGAACGGGGCGTCGCGCCGCAGACCAGCGGTGTCGAGGGCGATCCGGGCGATCCGACCACCTGCGAGTACTGGCGGCACTGCGCCATGGACGGGTTCCTGTGCAGTTGCTGCGGCGGCACGCAGAGGACCTGTCCGCCGGGAACCGAGATGGCGCCGCTGACCTGGATCGGCACCTGCCGCAATCCCGCCGACAACAAGGACTACATCGTTTCCTACAACGATTGCTGCGGGAAAACCAGTTGCGGTGCATGCCTGTGCAACCGCAATGAATCCGACAAGCCGCCGTACCGGGCGTTCTCCAACAACGACACGAACTGGTGCCTGGGGACGTCGTCAACGCTCTACCATTGCACCACGGCGGTCATACTCGGCATCGCCACGATGGAAGCGGACGCATGATCATGCTTCGGCGTCTGGTTTTCGCCGCCGTCCTGCCCGGCCTGGCCGGCGTGCCGTTCCCGGCCACGGGGGCAGCGGTCCTTTCGCCGCAGCAGCAGCACCGGGCGCAGGTGAACTACCTGCTGAATTGTGCCGGCTGCCACCTGCCGGACGGGCACGGCTCGCCGGGCACGGTGCCAGACGTGCGCGAATACCTGGGCGAGTTTGCCCAGCATGACGTGTCGCGTTCCTTCCTCGCGCGCGTCCCGGGCGCCTCCGGCTCGCCCCTCGGCGATGCGGAACTCGCGGAGGTGCTGAACTGGATCCTGATCACGATGAACGGCGCGCAGCTACGCGACGATTTCAGGCCGTACACGGCAGAGGAGGTGTCCCGCTACCGGCGTGACACGCTCATTGATGTGGAGCCGGTGCGTCAGGCATTGATCAGGGCACTGGCACAGGGCGCGCAATGATGCACGCGGTTCCGGGGTCGAGTTATTGACCTGTTCCGGAATCTTCAATAACCCAGGTCCGGCGCCTGGCGCCCGGGCGTCATGACGCAAAGACTGCCGCTGCGTGTCGCGCTGCCGCTGCTGGTTGCGATGATTGTCGCGGCGGCACTGACCCTGTTGTGGTGTCTTTACCGTTTTCGCCCCGAGCTCGTGTCCAGGCCGGGGACTGGCGTGCTGATCGTGCTGGCGATCACGGGGATCGCGCTGGCATTCGCCGTGGCGCTCGTGCTGTACGTTGCCAGGCCCATTACCGCACTGACCGAGCACCTGCGGCGAATCGGCCACGGCAGGCTGGACGAAGACATTCTGCTGGCGCAATTCCCCGAGTTCATGGGCCTGTCCTTCGCGGTCAACAACTTGGTCGAACGGCTGCGCGAGAGCGCGGAACTGCGCCGCTCACTTTCCTCCGCGGCGGAGGTGCAGAAACGGCTGCTGCCGTCATCGGTGCCGCAGTATGCCGGCCTGGACGTGGCCGGGCGCAGTTACTACTGCGATGCGGCCGGCGGCGATTACTACGATTTTCTCGAAATCGGTTCACTGCCGGAAGGCTGCGCCGTTATCGCCATCGGCGATGTCTCCGGTCATGGCATTGCGTCGGCGATGGGCATGGCCGCGGCGCGGGCGGTCCTGCGCAGTCGCTGTCATGATGCGGCCTCATTGCAGGAATTGCTCGGCCATGTGAACAAGCAGGTGGTCGAGGACAGCAGCGCCGGCCGCTACATGACCATGTTGCTGGTGGCGGTGGACGCGGCGCGTTCCGAGTTGCGCTGGGCCAGCGCCGGACATCGCGAACCGCTGCTGCTGGAGCCGGGTGTGTCCGGATTCCGGCAGTTGCAGGGCGCCGACATTCCGCTGGGAGTCATCGCCGAAGCGGAATATCGCGAACACCGGGTCGGTGACCTGCGCCCCGGCCAGATGATCCTGCTCGCGACGGACGGGCTGTGGGAGGCTGCAAACAGCGACGGCGCGCCATTTGGGCTGGAACGTACCGCCGCAGTGATGCACGCCAATTCGGACCGGAGCGCCCGGGACATCTGCGCCGCCATCGCCCTGAATCTGCTCGAGTACTGCGGCGCGGCAGTTCAGCGCGACGACGTCAGCTACGTGGTCATCAAGGTCGCACGGGACCGGGATCCTGACTTGACAGGACATTGACCCGGCCGGGGCGCCTATTTTCGCACCATGTCCGCCAGCCGCTCGCCCAGGATGTAACTGATGTTGAAGTTGAGCTTGGCGACGATGCTGGGGAAGAACTTCAGATCCTTCTCCATGCGTTCGTAGTCGAAGCGCAGCGCCGTCACGTCGGTCAATGCGCGCACATCCGCCGTGCGGCGCATCTCGTGGACGTAGCCGATCTCGCCGAATGTCTGGCCGGGGCGCAGCGTCGCCAGCACGCGCTGGGTTTCACCGTCGCGCCGGACGACCTGCACTTCGCCGGTAAGGATCAGATACATGCTGCGTCCGATGGTATCCTGTTCCACCAGCAGTTCCCCGGCCTCGAACTCGTTCAATTCCGAAATCAATATCGCCTTGCGCCGCTGATATTCGGTCATGTGCCGGAACAACTGGCTGTTTTCCAGCACCTCCCGATCCACCTTCATCGCCAGGATCTGATACAGCCCCACGAGCCGCACCCGCGCCATGACGATGGGCGTGATCATCAGGTTGGCAAAGATCGAGAACAGCATTGTCGCCGCGGCCAGCGCGCCGAACTGGGCCACCACCGTGAAATTGGAGAACAGCAGGATGCCGAACCCGAGCGCCAGCGCCAGGCTGGAAATGATCAACGGAATGGATTCCTCCTCCACCGCCTCGTTTACGGCGGCGATATAGTCCGACGTGCGCCGGCATTTCTCGTTATAGCGCGCCAGCAGGTGGATCGTGCCGTCCACCGCGATGCCGATGGCGATCACGGCAACCATGGCCGTGCCCGGATTGAGGGGGATGTCGAGAAGCCCCATGATGCCGAACATCATGGCAATGGGAATGACCGCCGGAATCAGCGCAATGACCCCGCCTTTGAAAGATGTAAACATTGTCGCCATGATCAGGAAAATAATGAACAAAAGCGTGAACAGCGACTTTACCTGTCCCACCATCAGAATCTCGGCGGCGTTATTGACCAGCAGGTTCTCGCCGACGATATTGACCATGATGTCCGGTCCGGCAATGGATGCCACGACGTCTTCAAGCTCCCGGATGTGGCCGTTCAGGGTGTGGGAATCGCCGATGTTGTGCCGCACGATGATGTTCGCCCGGCTGAAATCGTGGCTGACATAGCTGTCCAGATCGCCGCGCTGGAAGAAAATCAGGTACTGCGCGATCAACTGCCGGGTCTTCGGCAGCGCCAGGTGCGCGTAGCCGCCGTGAAATTCCCGGTTCACATAGGCAAGGTGGTCGGCCAGCGAGATGCTGCGGTCGAACACGCCCTGCTTGTCCATGAATTTCTGGATCTCGGCGAGTTTTGCCACGTTATCCGGCCGCTGAAACGAGCCTTCGGCGCCGGCGTCCAGCGCGATGAAGAACACCTTTATCCCCGCCAGGTCGTCATGGATGCGGCGCGTATCCTGGATCAGCGGGCGATCCGGGGAGAAATAGGACAGGGGATCGTTGGTCACGTACAGGTGCGATGCCTCGTACACGAAAAACACGCACAGCAGCGCCGTGATGCCCAGCGTGGCGCGCGGGTGATGGGTCTGGTAGTGGCGAAACACGGACATGATCCGGTCCGGCATGCCCCTGGCCGCGGATTCCTCCAGTTTGGAACGGCGCTCCGGCCCCAGCACGGACAGCAGGATCGGCACCAGCAGCATCGTTATCACGCCGTTGGCGAGCATCGCAAACGTGGAGGCAAGCGCGAAGTCCCGGATGAGTCCGATTTCGGCGAACAGGTTGGAAGCAAAACCGAGCACCGTGGTCAGCACCGTGAGCACGATGGGCATGCCGAGGTGGTGCGCCATGTACCGGATCGCCTCGCCGCGCGGGTCTTCCGTGCCGTCCTCAAGACCGCGGAAAAATGCCGCGACCATGTGTGTGTCCTCGGTTGAGCCGATGACAATGATCAGCGACGGCAGCATTGCGCTCAGGATGTTGACCGGGATCCCGAGCCAGCCGAGCAACCCGAACGTCCAGACGATGGCCACGCCCGCGGTGATCAGCGGGATCACCGCCGCCATCCAGCTGCGCAGGAACAGCACGATGGATACGACCAGTATGAACGCCGACAGCGGCCCGAGCAGGATGAAGTCCTCGAACAGCGCATCCTCGAGTTCGACGGTGATGCGTGGCGGGCCCACCTGAATGAGCTGCTGGAAATTGCCGCGTTCGCGCGCGAGCTGCGCCTCCAGTTCCTTATACAACCGGCGGCTGAATTCCGGGTCCTCGTCCGTGTTCATGGCCGAAACGATCATGGCCATGACATTGCCGTCAGCCGAGAAGAAATTGCCGAGATAAAGCGGGTTGCGCAGCGCGCTCTCGCGGGCCGCCTGGGCCTCTTCGAGGGTCTTCGGGGCGCCGGCAAGCACCGGCCGGGCATTTATCGTCCCGCCGGCGCTGTCAACGGTCTGCAACGTGAACAGGCTGTCCACCCGGGTCACGTCCCGCAGGCCCTCGATGGCCCGATGCAGGCCTTCCACGCGGCCAAGCTGTTGCGGTGTCCACAGACCGGGATCGCGGATGTAAATGATGGTCTTGTTGTCCGAGCCGAATTCGTTCATGACGCGCTGATACACCTGGCGCGCCGGATCGCTGGCCGGGATCAGGCTGTCAAAGCCGGTATCCACCGAGAGCCGCGGCAGTCCGGTGGCAGCCAGCAGCGTGATGACGGTCATGGCGATGACGACCCCCTGGCGATGCCGGAGACCGAACAAGGGCAGTTGCCCAATCACGGTGTGCCTCCTTCCGCGTCGTCCGGCACGGTCGCGTCCGTCGCCGGAACCGCGGGATCGGGCGGCGCCGGATAATGCTCGAACAACCACGCGGCGCCGAACATGTCCGCAGGCACATAATCGCGGGAGAAAACGCGGCGATCGACCTTGATAAGGGTCTGGTGCTGTTCGCGGTAGTCGTCCATCAGCATCAGGTTGGCGTGCCACATGGTTTCATCCACGACCCGGAGATCATAGGATCGTTGCCGCTTGGCCACGCCGCCGCGGATGTCGAAGAAGTCCGTGCGCGTGATGAACAGGTTGTCCTTGCGGATGAAATGCCGGCGCAACGGCTGCGTGCGGTTTGGGTCATCGCCGGCGCGAAACACATCCACGGAGAAATAGGCCTGGTTATCGATCTCTTCATCACCACCGCGCACGTACCGGTACTCCGACATCATTTCGCCGGTCAGACTTTCCACGGTGAAGTCCGTACCCAGAAAACCGCCGCCCCGGTCATCGGCGTCGCTCGCGATAAGTTGCGGCCCGAGCGCCGGAAGATAGAGCTGCTTCGTGACCATGCCGCCGGGGTCACGGTGGGCGATCAGCGTCGTGCCCCGGATCTCGGGTGGCGTTTCGAAGACCAGCAGCACATGCACGTTGCCGTCCGGCTCGACGCGCGAATAGCGGCGCGCAGTGCGCGTATCCCGCAGGCCGTTGCGATCCACACGCACGATGGACTGCTCCTCGTAAACATACGGGAACTCCGTCTGCCGCGACTGGACCGCGTCCATAATTTGTGCCCCGTTCCAGAGATCATGCTCCTGCGCGGCCTGTGCGCCGGCGGGGGCGACAAGCAACGGCAGCATCAGCAAACCCGCGGCATTCATGGTCATTGCCCCGGTTCCGGCTGTGCATCCCCGACTATACCGGAGGCGATGCGCTGCGCCAGCCGGCCGTAAACCTCGGTCATCGCCGCGACCACGGCGACGTAGTCGCGATCCGCCGGCGCCCCGTCGGATTCCAGTTCCAGCGCATCGGTTGCCGGCCGCGCGTCCGGTGTGCGGGTATTCAGGATCTGCCAGCGCGCCTTCAGGCGCACAACGCCATCCACGTCCTGTTCAAATCGATCGATGTGCACGTGGATCCGGAAGTCCGGAGGCGCCAATGAGCGATTAAGCGGCGTGGAAACGTCGCTCACGCCCAGCAGACCGGACAGGTTGAGCGCCAGCGTGCGCAGCAGGTTCTTGCGCAGGCTCTCGCCCCACTGGTGATATTCCGCATAGACCACGCCGTTCTCACCGGTGCGCGTGGCGATCTGAAACCGCTCCAGATACTGGGGAACGTGCAGGTCCATGATCTCGACCGCCAGCGGCTGCGCCGGAGCATCCGCTGCCGTGAACGGGACGGGATCCACGAGATAATAATGGGTCTTCGTGCCGCCCTTCCCGAGGCAACCGGATAGCCCCAGTGCCAGCAGCAGCGCCGTGGCGACGCTCCGGCCCAAGGATGCGTGGCATTGTCTCATGGCGTCTCCCCCTCGGGTTCCTTGCCGAATATGACCGCCTGCGGATGCCGCTCCAGCGTGTCCACCAGCGAACGGATTGAGCGCGCGGTCTCCTCCAGTTCGCCGGTGGCCTGGATCAGGTTGTAGTGCAGCGGCGAGTTCGGATCCAGCAGCCGGTTGGTCAGCGCCAGCGTCGTCGCGAGCCGATCCAGCGCCACGTGCCCCGCGTTGATCGCCTGTTGCAGGTTCGAATCATCCACGCGCGCCAGTATGCCGCGCAGGGACTGCAGCGAATGGCGCAGGTCCACGATCGCGATTTCCAGGTCCGGTGAATTGGCGATCTTGTTCGCGCCTTTCAGCGTCGCCAGCAGTTCGCCGCCGACCTCGTCCACCCTGACCTTGTCGAGCCTGGACATGAACCGTTCCGCGGTCTGGGTGATGGACTCCAGATTCGCGGACCCGATGGTCGGCAACTCCGGATAGCGGGTCTCGCTGCCCACCAGCACGACCGGGCGCTCGGGCTCCATCGCCAGCTCGACGTACAACTGGCCGGTCAGCAGGCTGCCGGTCTGCAGCCGCGCGCGCAGGCCGCGGTCCACCAGCCGCACCAGCGTGTCCTCGGGCATGCCGAGCGGCCCGGAATCCGGCTCCACGATGCGCTCGGGTTCGATTTCCACCAGCACCGGGATGCGGAACGAAGTGTCCTCGGCGTCAAACTCAAGCCGGATGTCGAGCACCGACCCGACCTTGATGCCCTTGAACTCCACCGGCGCGCCGACGCTGAGCCCGCGCACCGAATTGTCGAAGAACATGACGTACTGCAGCTTTCTGGTGTAGGCGTTTGCGGCGACCTGTTCGTAGGTATCATACAGCGTGAACACGATATCACTGACGTCGTCGGACACGTTTTCCAGGGTCTCCGGCGTCTCGAATGCGATGCCGCCGAACATCAGCGACTCCACCGACTCCGTGTGAACGCGCAGGCCATCGGCATCCATGGAGACGTCAAGCCCGCTGACGTTCCAGAAGCGCGTATTGCCGCGCACCATCTGATCGTACGGGCGCTTGATGAAGGCATGAATGAACACGGTGCGGCTGTCGTTTCCCAGCTCATGCCCCAGGACCTCGCCCGCCTTGATGCCGCGGTAATAGACCGGCGAGCCGGTATCCACGGAACTCAGCCGGTCGGAAATCAATACCACCTTGACGCCTTCTTCGTCGGCGGTGACGACCGGTTGCTCCTCGAGCCCGACGAAGTGCAGTTGTGGCGCGCCCTTGCCGGGTTCGATCTCGATGTATGCGCCGGAGATCAGCGTGCTCAGGCCGGACGCGCCGCGCAGGCTGAGCTGTGGCCGCACGACCCAGAAGCGGGTGTTGCGCCGGAAAAATTCCTCGGTGCCCTGATTGAACTTCCCGGTGACGATAACATTGGACAGATCCTCGCTGAAGCCGATGCGCTCGACGATGCCGATGTCGAGGTTCTTGTACTTGATCCGCGTCTTGCCGACTTCAATGCCTTCCGCGGTCTTGAAGCTGATCGTCACCTCCGGCCCCTGCTCGCGCAGTGTCTTGATCACCAGCCAGCCGCCCACCAGCGCCGTCAGCAGCGGGATAAGCCAGACCAGCGACGGGCCGGAACGGACACTGACCTGCGGCCGGGCGGTTTCCATGGCAGCTAACAGCTCGCGCCGCGGCCGCGCGCGTTATCCCAGATCAGGCGCGGATCGAAACTCTGCGCGGCAAACATGGTAAGGACGACGACGGCCGCAAAGAAGGAAGCGCCGATGCCCGGCCGAATCGTGGACAACGCGTCCAGGCTTACCAATGCCGACAACAGTCCCACGAGAAAGACATCTACCATGGACCATGAGCCCACGGACTCCGTTATCCGGAACAACACCGTGCGATCGCGGGGCCGCCATGTCATGCCATTGTGAATGGACCAGAGCAGGTAGCCCAGTACAATGATCTTCAGGATCGGTACAACGATACTGGCGAAGAAAACGATCAATGCCAACCCCCAGTTGCCGCTTTCAATCAGATGCAGGATGCCGCCCAGGATGGTATTGGGTTCGCCCTGCCCGAAGCGAATAACGGTCAACACCGGATAGACGTTTGCCGGCACCATCAGGATGGTCGCGGAGAACAATAACGCCCAGGTGCGCTCAACGCTGTCCGGTTTCCGTTCGTGGAGGGGGGCCTGGCAGCGTGCGCATCTGCGGCCTTGAGCGGCCGGGGCCGCGGCGCTCAACAGGCCGCATACATGGCAGGCGACGAACCCGGTTTTCGCAGAGTCCAGGGCCGGCTGCCTGCGGAGCGGCACCGCCTCCCAGAAAGTCCGCGGTTCGAAGCTGGCCCGCGCCGCCGCGTAGGCCAGCATGAGTGCGCCGACGGCGTACAGCGATGTCCCGGTAATGACGGTCGCGAGATCCTGCAGCTTCACGATGGCGATGAGCACGCCCAGCATGAACACGCCCACGAGACTCCAGGGCGAGACCGCGTGCACCAGGCGGTAGACCATGCCGACACCCGGCGGTACCAGACCAAACCGTATCGGGATCAGCAGGTACAGCATTCCGGCGATGACGAGAAAGGGAAATGCGATACTCGTGAAAAATATCAGCGCCCCCACTTCACCCATGCCGTACTGATACAAGGCCCAGCCGCCGGACAACAGCAGGTTCTCCACGATCCGGCCGCTGAGTTTGAGCGACAGGAAGGGAAAGCAATTGGCGATGAAAAACAGCACCAGCGCCGAAAGGTACAGCGCGATGGCCTGATTCAGCGACTCCGGGACGTGGCGATACAGCAGCGCGCCGCAGTAGCGGCAGTCCGCGCGCGCACCGGCGGGAATCGGCTCATACCGATGCAGGTGATCGCAGTCATGACAGGCAATGATCCCGCCTGCGGCAAGGTCCGGCACGTCCACGGTCCCCTATATTATTTATGTTCTTGTTTTAGGGAAGCTCTGAATAAGCTCATCCTTGGCTTGTCAGCGGTTCCTCAGCAGTTTGCCGAAAAAGTCCGTCGTGGACCATTTCGGTGCGCTTTCCGTGGCAGCATAAGCCAATAGCTGAACTGCTGGAAAGTGCGCCCGGAAGCCGTGCCCGGCCGCGAAAGCGGAGAATGGCGCCGGGCAGGGGGCGGACCGCTTTCCGCCCATTTCCCCACGGATTCAATCTGTTAGCAGGTTGATGCAGGACTCTTTTTGCATCAAACTGTTATGCGCAGGAGGCCGGGGACGGACCTGGCGGCCGCGTCATGCCCGGCGCGAAAACATCGTGTTCGCCATCTGCTCCTCGAACGACTTGTGGTCGCGCACGGCCGCGAGGAACTGCCCCTTCGACAGTGAAAAGGTTTCGACATCCGTCGCCGCGGACACGGTAGCGTTGCGCGGCTCGTCACGCAGCAGGGCAAGTTCGCCGAAAAAGTCGCCGCTGTTCAACGTGGCCACTTCCCGGCTGGCCCCATTCTGCCGCACGCTCACCGTGGCCGTGCCGCGATAGATCAGGTGGAATCTGTCGCCGGCATCCCCCTGCCGGATGATCTCACTGCCAGCGGCAAACGACTGCAGTTCCATGTGCTGTGCGACGTCGGTCAGGTCGTTCAGCAACATGTCCTTGAAGACCGGGCACTGCTTGATGAACTGGCAGATATAGAGTGTGCGCCTGACGTCGAGATCCGAGCTTATCCTGCCGTCGGTCAGATTGATGATCCGATCGGCCGCATCCATGATGCGGCTGTCGTGGGTGACGATGATGATCGTGCAGCGCTGCTCGTCGGCCAGGCGCCGCAGCAGATCAATCACCTCTCTACCCGAATCCTTGTCCAGCGCCGCCGTGGGTTCGTCCGCCAGGATCAAAGGCGGGGTATTGACGACGGCGCGCGCGATGGCAACACGCTGACGCTGGCCGCCGGAAAGCCGGCCGGGGCGGTAATCGAGGCGCTCCGCCAGACCGAGCTCGCCCAGCACGCGGTCCGCCAGCCGGTGCTTGTCCGCCTCCGGCAGGGTACGCAGCTCCAGCGCCATATGCACATTCTGGCGCGCGGTCAGACTTTCGAAAAGATTGTGCGACTGGAATATGAAGCCAATGTTGCGCCTGACGCCGACCTGTTGTTCCAGAGACAGGCCGCGTAGCTCGGTGTCGAAGCAGCGGATGCTGCCCTGCTGCAGCGAGCGCAGTGCGCCGATCAGCGTGAGCATTGTCGTCTTTCCGGAGCCGGACGGCCCGGTCATGATGACAATCTGGCCGCGCAGTATGCGGAGATTGATGTTGTGCAGCACGCGGCGCGCGCTGTCGCCGCTGCCGAAGTAAAAATCCACGTCCCGGACCGTGACGGCATCGTTCCCGGCACCGGCCTGCGCTCCAGCCGGGTGATGCAAATCGTGATCTCGAATCTGACTGTCTGCCATCGTCATGTTCAAAACAGCTCCGCGGGATCCAGCCGGATCACCTGCCGCACCGCGAACGCCGCGGAGGCGGAACCCATCACAAGCGTGAGCATCAGGACGAACAGGATCCGCCCCGGGCTCAGATCCATGACGATCTCCGACAGCCGTTCGACGACAGTGTAAAGCGCCGCCGCGGCGACGACTCCGGGCAGAAAACCGAACATGGAGAGCAGCAGCGCTTCACTGGTGACGATCAGATACAGATGCCGCGCCCGGTAACCGATGGCCTTCAGGGTCGCAAATTGCCGCAGGTGGTCCTGGATCTCGTTGAACAGCAACTGGTAACAGATGATGATGCCGATGACCAGCGCCACCGCCAGCCCGGTCCCGAATATGATCCCCACCGGCGTCGCGCGCGTGGTGTAGGCCCGTTCCCGCGCCTCCAGCTCCTCGCGGGTCAGCACCAGGACGTCGTCCGGCAACGTGTGCAGCAGATTTCGCCGGACACCTTCCCGATCGGCGCCGGGGAGCAGCCGCAGCAGGCCGAGGGAAATGCCGTCCGTCAACCGTTGCGGATCGCGGTGACCGAAGACGTGGAAGTAGGTTTCGTTGCCGGCAATGACGTGGCCCTCATAACTGAAATTTGCGCCGAGGTCGAACAACCCCGCCACCTTGACTCGGGCCTGGCCCAGCGTGCTTTCCATGCCGGGGAGGATGTTGCCGAGTTCCCGGCGCGAGCGCCGATCATAAAATATCGTGTCCGCCCGTTTCAGCGACTGCGGAAATCCCGCCGCCTGCGGCAGGCGCAACCCCGGGTTGTCGGGATCGATGCCGAGGACAAGAACCCGGTTGCGGCTTCCGTCCTGGGGATTCCACCAATAAGACGCAGAAGCGTAGACGGCCGCGCCCGAGGCCACCCCCGGCGCGGCCAGCGCCTGGCGCCAGCGCTTGCGGCTGAATTCCTCGGTGGATTTCAGGTTGTCCTTGTCGCGGTGGGACATGACGAGGTCCGCGTCCAGAATCCGCGCCAGATTTGCCTGACTGTCATTGAGCCCGTTGAAGAAACCCATCTGCATGAACATGATCACGACGGCGAAAGCAATGCCCAGGCAGGACAACAGCAGCCGCCGCGGGCTGTAAACCAGCATGCGCCACCCGGTGAGGACGAGATGCATCAGAACAGCTCCGCCGGATCGGCCTTGCGCAGCACGCGCAGCGCCAGCACGGCCGCAACCGCGGACATCGCCAGGGTCAGCAGCAGCACGACCGCAGCCCGGCCCGCCTCCATGTGCAACGGCAGGCGCGACAGCCTGAAAACCAGCTCATAAAGACAGTACGCGAGCGCGAAGGCCGCTGCGTAGCCGAGCAGCGCATACAACAGCGCCTGTTCGGCGCCGATGCGCACCAGGTAACCCGGCGCGTAACCCATCGCCTTGAGCGTGGCGAATTCGTTCAGCCGGCTGCCGATCTCCAGCGCCAGCACCTGGTACAGGATCACGGCGCCAACGATGAATGCGACGACTGCGCCGACGCGGAACATGATGCCGACCGGTTTCAGGTGCACCCAGAAATACTGCTCGCGCGCGATGATCTCGGCGCGCGACAGCACCATGACGTCCCCGGGCAGGGTGGCGCTCAGGCCGGCGATCACGCGTTCCGGATCCGCGCCTGAAGTAAAGCGCAACAGTCCCACGTCGTAGCCGGCCTCGGGGCCGCGGCCGATGATCTCCCGGAAGGTTCCGGTACTGACAACGACGCCGCCGTCGCTGATGAGGCCGGTGCCCATGGCAAACTCTCCGGCCACCGTCAGCGGCGTGTCGTTGATGTGTACCCTGCCGCCCGCTTGCCATGCGCCGTACCTGCGGCTCGACAGCCGGTCCAGCAGCAGCGTATTGGGACGACGGATGGCATCTATCTGCGCGTTGATCGCGGGATCCAGGAACGGTGACTGCGCCGGGTCAACACCGATGACACGGCAACTGCGCGTCCGGCGTTCGGCCGCATTCAGCCAGCGGGCGGTTTCGATCAGGATCGGGATCGCGGACTCCACGCCGGCGGCGCCGCGCGCCTGCAGCACGCGATACCCGCTCACCGGAAGCGTGCGCTGGGCCGATACGTAGCCGCGTGATACCACGACCGCGTCAAAATCCAGGCCCCGGTACAACAGCGCGGCATTGATTCGGGCGGCATCGAGAAATCCGACCTCCATGAAGATCAGCAGGATTGCAAAGGTAATGCCCGCGCCGGCCGCGGCCGCGCGCCTGCGGTTATGAAACGTGTTATGCAACGAGAGCAGCGTGCGCATGCGCCGGGCCCGTGACCGCTACTCCCGGATGACAACATCCACCTGGAGGTTGATCAGCCGGTCGGAATAGGCGTTGGCCTCCAGCCGTATCAGCGCCTCCACGACCCTCGCGCCCGTTTGCGGGGCCGCGGCCAGACTTTCCAGCGTGCTCCGGTAAACCATGGTTCCCATGGACTCCACGGTTCCGGTCAGTTTTGCCGGCAGGGCCGCGCTGCTGATCTCGGCCTTTTGCCCGGCCTTCACCCGTAGCGCATCCGACTCATACACTTCGGCCAGGACGAACATGCTGGATGTGTCGCCAAGCATGAATAACACCGGTCCGGCCTGTTCGCCGGGCCGTCCCAGCACTTTCAATATCCGCCCGTCCAGCGGCGAACGCACCGTGGCCTCCTCCAGCGCCGCCTCGGCCATCGCCGCCTGTTTCTGCGCGCGCGCGACGTTCAATTCGGCGCTGCGCTCCAGCTTCCGCATCTCCAATGACGATAGTTTCAGGCGCTGTTCATAGTCGGCGATTTCCTCCTCCCGCCCGGCGATGTAGTCGGGCGAGACATATTCCTCCGCCTTGTTCGCATAAAGGCTTTCCAGTCGCTGCGAGGCGTCGCCGTGTCCTTCCTTCAGATTCCGGTATTTTTCCCGCTCAAGCTCCATGCCGCTGTCGCGTTCCAATTCGGCCTGTGCAAGCGCCAGCTGCGCCTGTTCCAATTGCCCCTGCCGTTCCCCGTGGCTGCCCAGAATCGCCAGCACGTCGCCCGTCTTCACCTGCCGGCCTTCACTGACCAGCACGCGCATGATGGTATCCGCGGAAGGCGCGCCGACATTGACCACCCCGCCGTTCGGCTGAATGCGGCCGAAGCACGCGACTTCCCCGGCGTGCGCGAGCTGCGTGACCAGAAACAGCGCGACCGCCGGGTATTTCAGAATCCGTGCAGCAGGCATTTCATTAAAATTCCGGAATCGTCGTCAATTTATCTATCTCCACGGTACCGGATGCATCGGTACCATGCACCAGTGAACCGCTGGCGAAGCGGAGGGTCGCCAGCGCCACCAGGTGCGCCCGGCGTGCCGCGATGGTTTCCAGTTGCGCGTCCCGATAGCCGTCCTGCAGCGCGATGACATCAATGAAGCTGGAATCGCCGATCAAAAACCGTTTGCGTTGCTTGTCCAGCGCCTGTGCGTAATACTTCTCGGCTTCCAGCGACACCTGGAAGGCGGCATGACTGTTCGCCACCTCGGTAACGGCGATCATGACATCGGAGGCGATGGTCTGTGACAGTTGCTCGAGCAGCACCTGCGCCTGTTCCTCGCCAGCCAGGGCCTGGCGCAACTGCCCGCTGTACAGGCGCTTCTCCACGGGGAATTCCATGGAAAGTCCGCCCATCACCCGCAGGCCGTCATGTTCGTTTGACAGAAATGCCTGCGGCCGCTGGCCGTCATCAACGCCGTCATAGCTCAGTTGCAGGGACAGGTCAACGCGCGGCCGCAGGTCCCGCCGCGCGGCCCGCGACAGGATCGCCAGCGCCTCCCTGCTGGATTCTGCGGCATGCAGGTCGTCACGGCGATCCTGCGCCGAACGGATGACGCGGGCATATTCCGCCGGTCCCGGTACTCCGGGATCGGTGAGTTCGGGAAACGATTCCGCGGGCAGCGGCGGTGCGGACAGGGCCATGCCGTCCAGCCCCATGGACACACCGAGCGCCTGGCGCGCCCGGTATTCGTCCAGTTCCGCCGTGACCCGGCGTGTCCGCTTTTCCCGGCTGTTGGATTGCGCCTGTTCCACATAGGCGAGGGAAAAGAGATCCGATTTGGCGAGCCGGATGACCACGGCCTCCATGTCGTCCGCCTCCCGCTCCGATGCCCGCAAGATACGCAATATCTGTGTCGCACCGATGCACTCCCAATAGGCGGATACCGTCTCCAGCACGCTGCTGGCGATCTGGTGCCGAAACAGCGCGTACCGGGCCGCCAGGTCCCGGCGCGCAAACAGCTCGGCCGCCGCCGCCGACGCCTCTCCGCCGCCCCGTGCCAGCGGGATCAGCATTTCGAATCGTACGCTGCCGCGGCTGATCCAGCGGCGGCTGGTGACGTCGGGATCCTTGAGCACATCCACGCCCGCGTTTGGCGATACCTCCACGCCGCTGCGAAATTTCTTCCGGAAACCGGCGGAATACATCCAGTCGCTGATGTCCGTGCCATAGTCCCAGGGAAGCAGCGGCGGCAGGCGCTCGCGGAATGCGGAGGCGTCGGTAATCAGATTCCAGTCGAATTCTCCGCTGGCGCTCTCCAGCAGGCCTTCCCCTGACTCGGTTCCGATCCTTTCCAGGCGGATGGCGTAGTTGTGCTCAATGGTTGCCGTAACCGCCTGCGCGAGCGTGACCTGGGGCACCTCGGCATCGCCGGCCCCGGACGCGACACCGGGCAGTACTGCCGTCGCCAGCCCCAGGAAAATCGCGAGATCGGGGCGCAGCATCACGGGCAATTGCGGCACGGCGCGACTGCATCCATGGAATACATCTAAAATATCTCAGCCATCCCCCGGCGCGGAGCGCGCGGAGCGGAAGCAGTCGCAGATCTCGTCGAGAACCTCACGATCACCGATGTGATTGGCCAGCATCAGGATCAGTTTTGCATTCAGTTTCTGACTCTGCTCCGGGGTCAGCCCCTGATGCAGCTCGATTAACTGCGCGTAAAAGCCGTCCGGATCCTCGACATTCGGCTGCGTGCGCAATTTCCCGGCCATTCAGCCCTCCAGGGACCGCCACATGGCGGCATCGCGCTTCGCGGTCCAGATGCGCGGATCGCGGGAGCCGCCGGCTTCATCGTAGGCGCGGGTCACGTCGAACGGCAGGCAGTGGTCGAAGATGACCCAGTGGCCGAATTCCGGTTGCAGCCGCCGATAGGTCTCCTGGTATACCTGTTTGAGATTGCGCCCGGCGCGGCGCCCTTTTTTCACGCTCGCGAACATTTTCCTGACGAAGGCGCGGGTGCCCTCGATCCCGGCGCGAACCCTGGCCGGCGTGGTCAACGCATCGCCGCGCCCGGGGACCAGCGCTTTCGGTTTCAGCGCCGCGACGCGATCCAGTGTTGCCGGCCAGTCGCTGAGATAGGCATCCCCGGTGTAGGGGGTTGCGGCGTATTCCACCAGGTCGCCGCTGAACAGCACGCGGTCCTTCGGCAGCCACACCACCGTGTCGCCCTTGGTGTGCCCGCGGCCGAGCTGCATGATGCGCACTTCCAGCGTGCCGAGCCAGAGCGTCAACTCGCCGGTGAAAGTCAGCGTCGGCCACGTCAGTCCCGGTATGGAATCGCCGCCGCGGAACAGGCGTGGAAAGCGCTCGTACTCGGATTTGTAGTCCTGGGCGCCGCGCTCAACGATCAGATCCCAGGTGTCCCGGCTGGCGATAATGTGTTGCGCACCGTAGGCGGAGGCACCCAGCACGCGCACCGCGTGATAATGGGTCAGCACAACGTACCTGATGGGTCTGTCCGTGATGCCGCGGATGCGCGCAATCACATCCCGGGCCATGATCGGCGTCGCCTGGGTGTCGATGACCATCACGGCATCGTCGCCGATGATGACGCCGGTGTTCGGGTCGCCCTCCGCGGTGTAGGCGTACGCGTTCGGAGACAGCCTGCTGAATGTGATCGTCTTCTCCTCCTGATCACCCCGGGATGCGAACGCCTTGGTCATGTGCAGGAACCTCAAGGAATTTTGTTTGTACGATGCAAATTATGGCAGGTTCAGGCGCGAAATGGTGCGACGGCTACAGTGTGCTGAACGGGCGCCTCAATCAATTCAGCGGCAGATCCACCCGGAATCAGGCCGGTCCGCATGCGTGGCTACCGGACGGGTTTCAAGGCGCAGACTACCTTGCGCCGGGCGGACTTCGGCATCGCTTACGAACCGGGGCCCACTACCGAAACCTTGGAATTCGACCTGTTCGTGGAGGGGATCCGGAAACAGCCGCCGCGTTCTATTGCAACACCGGGATACGGGAGCCATAATCCGGCCTGAACATGGCTTTGAAGCAATGCTGGTCAAGCAGGAGGTCAGGAAATGGGCAGGTATTTGAGGCAGTTGGGACAGGGGATGACCGAGTACATCATCATCGTCGCGCTGATTGCCATTGCGGCGATTGCGGTCTACTCGTTCTTTGGCGACACGCTGCGCGGGCAGACGGGCGCCATCGTCAAGGAGTTATCCGGCACAAGTGGCGCAGACTCGACCAAGGCAGCCCAGGGTGCTGCAGACGCTGCCGCGAAGCAGGCTGAGCACAAGGGCCTGGGCGAATTTACCGGCGGGGCCGAGGCCGGCGCCTCGAAATAGGCAGCCGGTTTTCCCCTTCCAGCTCCCACGATCGTAGCCGCCATGGCCGGTGGAAATGGCCGGCAATTGCGGCGGGTCAGGGGCGCAGCCAGGGGCATAGCGCAGAAACGGCAGCGGGGTCAGGCTGCCGTTTTTGTTTTGTTGTTCATCCCGGTGCTGCTGGTGGCGCTGTTCTTCCTGTACAAGGCCGGCAAGATCACCAGCGACAAGATGGAGATGCAGAACGCCGCCGACGCGGCGGCGTTCAGCGTTTCCGTCGTCGAGGCCCGGGACCTCAATTTTGCCTCCTACATGAACCGCGCCATCGTCGCCAACGAGGTGGCCGCGGGTCAGCTCGTGGGCCTCGCGTCATGGGCATTCCACTGGCGTTCCTACAATGATTATCTGAGCGCGTACGCCACGCCGCTGAAACCCACGCCGCTGGCGCCACTGGCCGGCGTGCTGGAGGGCATCGGCAAGTTCTTCAAGATCTCGGGCGACGTGGCGGTGAAGATCATGAAGCCGCTGGCCAAATACGGCACGCTGATCACCCACAACGTCAACAAGTTCTATGGTTACGCCCAGTACGGGTTCCACCTGACCAGCACGCTGTATGCACTGGGCCAGGTGCAGGAAATGATCGATCAGAACGCCCCGGACGGCGCGCGCCTGTCGGAATTCGGGCTGCTGACTCTGATCGGCCATCTCGGGACTTACGGCGCGCTGCCGAGTCTGCCCGGCGAGCAGTTCACGCGCAATTACGATCCCACCGCCACCTCGCCGGTGGCGGATTTCCAAGCCGACGTCGCCGGGGACTCGGACGCCGGTGGATATGGGAGGCTGGCGGCGATTATTTACGATTCTTCGGACTTGTTCACGAAGCAGCGTGGATGGATCTTCGACATGTTCAAGATAATGCGCGACTACACGGGTCTGCCGCCGGACCCGTTTTACAGCGAGGACACGGGAGCCACCGGCGAAACCCGCGGCTGGGCCGGAATCGATGTGGGCAGCAACATCAATCTGGGGATATTCGAGGTGGAGTGGCAGTTCTGGCTCCTGATCCACATTGACTTCACCCGGTCAGGAGGCAGCGAACTGCGCATGGTCGTGCCGTTGAGCGGCAGCAGTGCGGACATGGCTGCGGGGCAATTCTTCAACTGGTCCGGTGCGGACACGGCGAATCTGGGACTGGGACTCAAGGGCGGATTCAGTGTCAAGGCGTGGATCATCATCCCCATCATTGACGAGCGGATCAAGGTTGTGGACGTCGGCGCCAGCATCAAGGTCGTGGATGACCGGCTGCGGATATTCGTGAACCTGTTCGGATCCGGCAGCGGTTGCGAGCCGGATGATGGCGACGACAGCACCGTCGAGGAATGCGGCGACGTGGAAGGGGAGGAGGGGCTGGAGATTGTCAGCGTGCCGTTTCCGACGAAATTCCCGGTCTCGGCCGGGTTCGCCCAGGCCGGCGTCAAGAAGGGCACCGGGGCCGCGGCGGTGGATAATTTCCTCACCGCCAATCCCAGTGGTTCCGAATTCCCGCACATGGGCGCCGAGGTCTCCGCGGCGCTCACGGGTCCTGTGCCGCGGGAGGCTTACGGAACGGCCGCAAACAACATGCTGGCGTGGGAATTCCCGGTGCCACCCGGGATTTTCTACCAGGCCGGCATGGCCGATCATCGCGTTGCGGACAAGTACGGCGGGCTGCCGCGCTATGTGGACACTGCCAACAACCGTCCGCTGTATGGCTCCGGGGGCCCGAACCTGCTCATCGGCGTGGTCCAGGGTGAAACGGAATTCGATCTGGGCAATGCCTCGGCGGGCGGCGTGCGCAGCAAGGAAGTGGAGCCCACCGGGCGGCTGGAATTGACCGA
>JACORW010000035.1 GCA_016179185.1 Gammaproteobacteria bacterium
GATATAGATCATGATCCGGCATCACCTTTTTCTGTGGATACCCATAGACAACCTGTGAATAAATCCATGATTGAGTATTTCGTTGGAGATTATCCACAGGTTACCCCTAATTTGTGAGGATATTAGTCAAATTCCGGTAATCCTCTTCTAATTTCTTGTCACCGTTACGAAGATCCGCGATCTTCCTGCACGCATGGAGTACCGTCGTATGATCTCTGCCGCCAAAGGCATCTCCAATTTCCGGCAGGCTGTGACCGGTCAGCTCTTTGGCAAGCGCCATCGCTAGCTGGCGCGGTCGGACCACCGAGCGGCTGCGTTTTTTTGAATGCAGTTCGGCGACACGGATCTGATAGTACTCCGCGACGGTCTTCTGAATATTTTCCATGGTTACCTGACGATCCTGCAGCAACAACAGATCGCGCAATGCCGCTTGTGCAAATTCGAACGTCAGTTCCTGCCCGGTAAGGCGCGCATTTGCTATTACCCGGTTGAGTGCGCCCTCTAGTTCGCGCACATTCGAACGAAACCGCTTCGCGATCAGAAACGCAACCTCGTCCGGGAGTTCCACGCTGACCTGCTCGGCTTTCTGTTTGATGATCGCAACGCGTGTTTCCAGTTCCGGAGGCTCTATGGCTACCGTCAGCCCCCAGCCAAAGCGTGATTTGAGCCGCTCCTCGAGATTTACTTCCTTTGGATAGCGATCGCAGGTGAGCACAATCTGTTGCCGTCCCTCCAATAATGAATTGAACGTGTGGAAAAACTCCTCCTGGGAGCGTTCCTTGCCCGCGAAAAACTGGATGTCGTCAATCAGCAGCGCATCGAGGGAACGATAAAACCGTTTAAATTCATTAATGGTGTTGTGCTGCAGCGCGCGGACCATTTCAGCGACGAACCGTTCCGAGTGCAGATATCCGACGTTTGCGCTCGGCTTGTATTGCAAAATCCCGTGTCCGATTGCCTGCATCAGATGCGTCTTGCCCAACCCTACGCCCCCACATATAAACAGCGGGTTGTATGACGCGCCGGGATTCTCGGCGGCCTGTATCGACGCCGCTCGCGCCAGCTGGTTTGATTTTCCCTCGACAAATGTCGCGAATGTGAAGGTGGAATTTAAATTGTTCGCCTGGCGCTGCGGCGGCCGTGCGGAATGTTCCGCCAGGGGCATTGCCGAGGCAGCAGCCGGCGGCCTGCTGCTGCCAACCTCCAGCGAAATACTGAGCACCTTGTCATTGGCGAGCCCGCTCACCAGTCCGCGTATCCGCTCCAGATATTGTTCGTGGATCCACTCCATTACGAACCGGTTGGGCGCAAGCAGCCGGATAGATTGGTTGTCCTCCACCGCCTGGAGGGGCCTTATCCACGTATTGAATTGTTGTGGGGCGAGTTCGCGTTCCAGGCGATCCAGACATACTTCCCACAGTGACATCGGCGGCCCCGGACGCAAAACATTTCGGATTCAGTGACAAAATTCGGAGAGGCCTGAAGTGTATACTCTAACTCCGTCGTTATCCACAGCCCCGCCAAATTGACAACGGGAATTGCGGAACCGTAAGATACCGCGCGTTTTTTTGGCTTGTTTTATCAGCAGTTACACAGGATCCACGTTGTCATGAAACGGACGTACCAGCCGAGTAAAGTCAAGCGCAAGCGCGATCACGGCTTTCGTGCCCGTATGAGCACCAAAGGTGGGAGGAAGGTGCTGAAATCGCGGCGTGCGAAGGGTAGAAAGCGGCTGACGCCCTGAGCCCGCGCGTGACTTGCGCGACGGGCAGATTCCCGCCGGGCCGCAGACTCCGGACGCCGGCGGCCTTCAAGGCGGTCTTTGCATCCGGCCGGCGTTCCAGCGATTCACAACTGGTTGTCCTCAGCCGCCCAAACGGGCTCGCCCATCCGCGCCTTGGTCTTGCAATATCCCGCAGCCGTATCGGGGCGGCGGTGCTTCGCAACCGGCTGAAGCGCGTGGTGCGCGAATATTTTCGTTCGCATCAACCGGAAGTCGGTGGCGTGGATCTCGTCGTGCTTGCGCAGTCGGGAGTTGAAGTGATGGATTCCGCGAAACTGCGCGCGTCGCTGGAGAGGCATTGGAAAAGGGTGGCGTTATGCGCGCAGTCCTGATTGGATTGGTCCGGCTCTATCAGTGCACACTGGGACCGTGCCTCGGCGGTCAGTGTCGTTTCCATCCTACGTGCTCCAACTACATGCTCGACGCATTGCAACGCCACGGGGTCCTGCGGGGTACGGTACTGGGTCTGAGGCGTCTTCTGCGTTGTCACCCGTTTTGTGCAGGCGGCGCCGATCCCGTTCCGGACAGGTAGCGCATGGAAAATCTCCGCTTCGTTCTCGTCGTTTCTCTGGTGCTGGTCGGATCGTTGCTGTGGCAGGCCTGGCAGGAGGATTACGGGCCGCCACCGGAGGAACGCCCCCCGGCGTCAGCGCCGCCGCCCGCGCGGTTGCCGCCGGCACCAGAGACGCAGACGGCTGTTTCCGAGCCCCCGGGGCGCACCGTTTCGCGGCCGGGCGTGCCTGTTGAGGTCCGCACAGATGTCCTGCGCCTGGAGCTGAACACCATCGGGGCGACATTGAGCCGGGCGGATCTGCTGCGCTATCCGGTCCGGCTTGAGACCCCCGATGTTCCGATGACGCTGCTTGATGATTCGCCGGATCAGTTTTATGTGGTCCAGGGCGGTCTGCTGGCGCAATCCACAGCGGTTGCCCCGACGCACGAGACCGTATTTTCTGTGGCGCAGCAGTCCCATGTGCTAGCTCCCGGTCAGGACTCATTGACCGTGCCGTTCGGATGGAGTTCGCAAGAAATCCAAATCACGAAGGAGTTCGTCTTCACTCGCGGCAGTTACGAGATTGGAATCCGCTATCGGGTAAACAACGGTTCAACCGAGCCGTGGGTGGGGCGCAGTTACGCCCAGATCCAGCGGCTCGATCCGGGGAAGGCCGGCCGCAGGCTGGTGTACACCTACACTGGCGCCGTTGTCTCCAGTCCGGAAAAGCGCTACGAAAAAATCGATTTTGATGACATGCGCGAGAGCAAACTCGAGCGTGACATCAGCAACGGCTGGATTGCGATGCTGCAGCATTATTTTGTCACCGCGTTGCTGCCGGTAAGCACCGATGTTCCGTACCGCTATTACACCTCCAGCCTGTCGGACAACCGGTTTGCCGCGGGAATGATCTCTCCGGCCCTGGAGGTGCCGGCCCGGGGGCAGGGGATACTGGAGCAGCGCCTGTACGTTGGCCCGAAGGTGCAGAAACTGCTGGAACGGGCGGCGGAGGGGCTTAATCTTACGGTGGATTATGGCTACCTGTGGTTCCTCGCCAAGCCGCTTTTCATCTGCCTGGTCTGGTTGCGAGACCTGACCGGCAACTGGGGCTGGGCGATCATCCTGGTCACCGTGCTGTTGAAGGTCCTGTTTTACAGATTGTCCGCCGCGGGCTACCGATCGATGGCCAACATGCGGCGGGTGCAGCCGCGCCTCAAGGCCATCCAGGAACGCTACAAGGACGATCGTGCCCGCCTGAATCAGGCCATGATGCAGATCTACAAGGAAGAAAAGATCAATCCGTTCGGCGGTTGCCTGCCGATCCTGATCCAGATCCCGGTATTCATCGCTCTGTACTGGGTGCTGCTCGAATCCGTGGAGATGCGCCAGGTGCCGTGGGTGCTGTGGATCCGGGATTTATCCAGTCCCGATCCCTATTGGGTCCTGCCGTTGATCATGGGGGCGACAATGTTCCTGCAGCAAAAACTGAATCCCGCGCCCCTGGATCCGGTGCAGGAGAAGGTCATGCAGATCATGCCGTTTGCCTTCACGATATTTTTCGGGTTCTTCCCCTCGGGCTTGGTGCTGTATTGGGTCGCGAACAATATTCTTTCCATCGGCCAGCAGTGGCTGATCACGCGCGGCATGGAGCGCGGCGCAAAGGACGCGCACTGAATCATGATGCGGGCGGCCGACACCATCGCCGCCATTGCCACCCCCGCCGGGCGCGGCGGCATCGGAATTGTCCGCGTGTCCGGTCCGGCCAGCCGCAACATTGCCGCAGCAGTCGCCGGCGGCGGCATCGAGGCGCGCCGCGTTTCCCATCGTGCGTTCCGGGGCGCCGACGGAGCAGTGATCGATCACGGCGTCGTAGTACTGTTCGCTGCGCCCGCCTCCTATACCGGAGAAGACGTGCTGGAACTGCACGGGCACGGCGGGACCATGGTTCCGCACCTGCTGCTGCGTCGCGTGTTGGAGCTCGGCGCGCGTCCGGCGCGGCCGGGGGAATTCACCGAGCGCGCGTTTCTCAACGGTCGCATGGATCTGTTGCAGGCCGAAGCGGTGGCGGATCTTGTTGACAGCCAGTCGGAACGCGCCGCGCGCAGCGCCGCGCGCGCCCTGGAAGGAGAATTCTCCCGGCAAATCGGCGCATTGCAGGGCGGCCTGGTGTCGCTGCGCGTCAATGTCGAGGCGGCGCTGGATTTTCCCGACGAGCAACTGGATGTGTCCGGTTCACACGCGCTGCAGGCCGGGGCGCACGCATGGTTGCAGCGGTTGCAGCGCATTCAGGCCGCGGCGCGCGCCGGGCATGCGCTGCGCGCGGGTTGCCGCGTGGTGATTGTCGGTGCACCAAACGTGGGCAAGTCCAGCCTGCTCAATTGCCTGATCGGCGTCGATCGCGCCATCGTTGCCGCCACCCCCGGCACGACGCGCGACACCGTCGAATCCGAAACGCAGCTCGGCGGGATCCGGGCCGCGGTGGTGGACACCGCGGGCATTCGTGCCACCACCGACACCGTGGAACGGGAGGGGGTGCGCCGCACGCAGCGCGCGCTTGATGAAGCGGACATGGCGATTGTTGTAAGCGAATACGCCGGCGCACGTCCCCCGGCGGAGGTGCTGGCTTGCGTCGGGCTGGTCAAACAGCGCGTATGGGTGCGCAACAAGATCGATCTTTGCGGCGTCGAACCGGAGGTCCGGGAGGGTCCGGACGGTTGGGAAGTTGCGCTGTGTGCCCGCAGCGGCGCCGGCATCGAGCTGCTCCGCGACATTCTCGGTCGGATCGCGGCCGGCGACGATACCTCGGAAGATGTGTTACTCGCGCGCGCGCGCCACTTGCACGCCCTTGACGAGGCTGGCGCGGCCGTTCGGCGGATGTTGGACGTGGCGGGGCAGGGCGACTCGCTGGAGCTTGCCGCGGAGGAACTGCGTCTGGCGCATTCAGCCCTCGGGTGGATCACCGGCGCGGTAAGCGCGGACGATCTGCTCGCGGAAATCTTTTCCCGTTTCTGCATCGGAAAATGACCGGCCCCCGTTTTCTCCTGATAACCCTCAGCAACATCGGTGATGCGGTCATGACGACTCCGGTGCTGCAGGCGCTGCATGCCCATGATCCTGCCGCAGTCATAGATATCGTCGGCGACCGCAGATCCAGCAGCATCTTCGCTGCCTGCGAATATGTAGGCCGAATCGTGCACAAGGAAAAGCGGCTGGCGTTGCGTGGCCTGGGCGCACTGCTCGGCGAACTGCGCGGCACCCGCTACGACTTGATCGTTGATTTGCGCACGGATTTCGTGCCGTTGCTGCTGCGGGCCAGGCGGCGCCTGTATCGCTGGAGCGGCAGGGCCCTGGGACCGCACGCCGTGCAACGGCACCTTGGCGTCATCCGCGCGTTGCCGCTGCCGGCGGGGGAATGGAACACGATGGTCTGGCTGGGCGCGGCGCAGCGGCAGACGGCGCGCGGCCTGCTGCACGGATTCGACGGCAGACGCCTGTTGGCCCTGGGCCCCGGCGCGAACTCGGCGCCGAAGATCTGGCCTGCGCAACGGTTTATCGATCTATTGGGGAAGGCCGGCGACAGATTCGATGCGATCGTATTGCTCGGCAACGGGGCCGATGCAGCCTGCGCCGGCAGCATTGCCGCCTCAGCCCCGCTGCCGTGTCTGGATCTTGCCGGCAAGACAGGACTGCTCGAGGCGGCCGCGATACTCGCCGAGGCCCGTGTGTTCATTGGCAACGATTCGGGCCTCGGACACCTGGCTGCCGCGGTGGGGACGCCGACGCTGACACTGTTCGGTGTCGGCGATCCGCACCGTTATCATCCATGGGGATCGCGAGCCCGATGGATCGTGGAGCCCGCGCGCGACATTGCAAGACTGCCGGTCGACGCAGTGGCGGCAGTGCTGGCGGACATGACCGGAGGCTGATCATGCGCATCTGCCAGGCCATGCTGGCCCGCGGCTTTGGCGGCGCCGAACGCTACTTCGTGGATCT
Source organism: Gammaproteobacteria bacterium (assembly GCA_016179185.1). GTDB lineage: Bacteria > Pseudomonadota > Gammaproteobacteria > Eutrophobiales > Eutrophobiaceae > 2-02-FULL-61-13. The sequence goes on from JACORW010000035.1 coordinate 6,270, forward strand.
TTCGCGGGAACTGGCCCGGCGCGGGCATCAGGTGCTGGCCATCACCCATCCATCGGGGATGGCCGTGTCCGCGTTGCGCGGCACGGCCGGGCTGGAGCTTGCTACAGCACGGTCACTGGGCACGTGGGATCCGGTCGTTGTGCGCCGCCTGCGGAGGTTGTTGCTGGAGTTTCGCCCGGCCGTGGTCCAGGCGCATCTGGCCCGGGCCGCGCACCATACGGGAAAAGCCGTGGCCGGGATGCATCTGCCGGTGGTGAGCAAGACCCATAATTACGTAAACGTCCGCTATTACCGGCATGTGGATCTGTTCATTCCCGCCACCCACGATCAGGCTGATTATCTGGCCGGTCAGGGGATCGCCCGGCCGCGAATGCGCGTCATCCCGAATTTCTCCGTGCTGCCGGCCGCAATGCCGCCCCCGGATCGGCCGGACACGATCCTCGCCATGGGGCGCTTTGTGCGCAAGAAGGGCTTCCAGATTCTGCTCGCCGCCCTTGGCGAGTTGCGTCGCCGGGGCGTCACGTTGCCCGCAGTGTTACTGGCCGGCGAGGGCCCGTTACGCAGGGAATTGCAGCGCCTCGCACGCCGGCATGGCGTCGAAGAGTCGGTCCGCTGGGCCGGCTGGCAGGACGACGCAGCCGCCTTTATGGACCGCGGCACACTGTTCGTATTGCCGTCGCTGGACGAGCCGTTCGGGATCGTGCTGCTGGAGGCGATGGCGCGCGGCGTGCCCATCGTCGCGACGCTGACCCAGGGGCCACGGGAGATTCTCGATCCGGGCAGCGCGTTGCTGGTGCCGCCGGACGACAGTAACGCGCTGGCAGACGCAATTGCGCAATCGCTGTCGCACCCGGCGGCGGCGCGGGATCGGGCCGCACACGCGTCACGCGTTTACCAGTCCCGTTATTCGGCGGAGGCAGTGGTGCCGCAGCTCGAGTCGCTTTATGAAGAGCTGGCGCGATCAGCCCAGTAGCCCCATGTCCCTCAGCCTGTCCACGACTCGCGCAGGCGGCAGCGTGTCCAGCGCCGCCGGCACCCAGTGCGTCGCCGGGCCGCCGGCGGAGATGACATTGGCGGCCTGGCCGATGGCGTGATTGCGCCGCCAGTCCGACGGCCCGAACAATCCGAACACCGGGATCCCCGCGCAAGCCAAAGCGTGCATCGGCGCCGAATCATTGGTAACGGCGAACTGTGCCTTGGTCCCGAGCGCCGCCAGCTGGGGAAGGGAAAACGCCCCGCTTGCGTCGATGCCGCCCTGCCTTGCGAGGGTGCGGTTTACTTCGAAGTCGTCCGGCCCCCCTGCCCAGACGACATTTATGCCGGCCGCAATAATCGCCGCAGCAAGCTCCCCAAACCGGGGCCAGCGTTTCTCGGATCGCCCCGGACTGGTGCCGGCATGCAGCACGGCAAAGGAACGCGCGGCCAGCCGGTTGCGACGCAGCCATTCCTCCGCCTTGATCCGGTCAGACTCCGAAATCGGGAGCCACGGCGGCAGCGGACCCGGCTCGAGCCCGGCGCTCCTGAGCACCTCGGCCCAGCGCTCATGAATATGCGTGTCGCCGCGCCACCGGCGCGGCGGGTGAATCGAATAGGGGAAGCGCGGATGATTCCCGACGCGATCGCGCACACCGCTCAGCGCGCACAGAATTCCCGATCGATCACTGGACTGGAGATCGTAGATGCGCGCGAAGCCCTGGCTGCGGATCCAGCCTATTGTTCTCCAGGCAGATCGCCAGTCGTGGCGTGCAAAGCTTTGAACGTGGAGTTCCGGCCAGCCGGAGAAAAGACTCCGAAACGAATCACCGGTCAACAAATGGACTTCGGCGCCTGCATGGCACTCCTGGATGCGTCTGATGAGCGGGCACGCCATGATGATGTCGCCAAGCGCGCCAAGCTTGATGATCAGGATCCCGGACATTGACTGTCGTTTCGTCCTGCTTCGGGCTGGACAAGCAGCAGTGACAGCACCCACCAGGAAACGGATGACCAGTAGGAGCCATAGAAGGCCAGGTGTGCGTTAATCGGCAACCATGCCACAAAGACGGAGATCAGCCACGGCATCGCCCCGGGGCGGCTCCCATGGCGCCGCCAGACGCGGGTCGCCAGTATCCACCAGAAGGCGAACAGTCCGGCGAGCCCTATGAGCCCGGTCTCGGCCGCTATTTCGAGTACCGGCAGGTGCGGGTGCGTGGATCCATCCCGGCCATCCCGGAGGTAAAAATTGTCTTCGTCGGCAAAGTCGCGAAACACGAACCGATACCCGCGCGGCCCGACGCCGTTGATCCAGTGCTCCCCGGCCACTTCTGTCGCGGTGCGCCACAGTGGCATGCGATGGGAAGTTGCCTTGTCGACCGCGTCCATGTCGGTGCTGAAAATATCCAGTACCGCCGCCGCACGGCGCGCCAGGATTTCATTGCTGCCGAGCAGGCCGACTCCGGCCAGCGCGCCGAACAACAGCGCAAACGCGAGGATACGCGCGCGGAGCGCCCCTGCCAGCAACAGGTACCCACCGTACCCGAGCATCGCCACCGCGGCCATGACCCAGGCTACGCGCTTGCCGCTCAGTATGATGACTGCGCACAGCAGCGCGGGCAGCAGCCATGGCCAGGGGCGCGCTGCCGCGAGTCTCCGCGTGATGTCCAGGTAAACGGGCAGCAGCACGGCAAGCAGATGACCGAGGCGCATGTGCGGATCGAACATGCCGGTGAGCTGCCCGCGGCGGTAGGGATAGCCAAGCAGATCCTTCCCCAGCGTGTACTGGATCATCGCGTCAATGATCCACACGGAAATGATCGCGAATACGGCGAGCTCCAGGCGGCGCACGATCACCGGATCACGGACGGATTGCAGCAGGTAAACTGCCGCAAGAAAAAAATGCGGATAGGCAAGCGCGGTTTCGATGCTGCGCGCCGGGCTCGCAGCGTCCGGCAGCGCTGCCAGCTGCGGCAGCCACAGGCACAGAAACAGGGCGCCGGCGAGGCGCGTGCCGGGCTGCGCGAGAACCGCACGCGGCGCACGACAGAGTTCATACAGTCCCAGCGCCGCCATCAGCCAGTATGGAATGTTGAACAGGGTCTCGGTGGCGAACAGCGCCAGCGTGGCCGCCACCAGGAGCCAGGGGAGATTCCGGCGCAATTTCCCAGTCACCGTGCCGTCCGCGATCATGCTTTGTTACCGGGATTGCCCGGCGCAGACGCTGCACGAGGCGTTGCCGCGACCTGGGGTGCGGGCGCGGAAGGCGCCAAGGAAGCGGCCGACGGTCACCGCTTCTGGACCACTTTCGTCGTCCCGCGGCGGCGCGCTAACATCGTGGAGGTTACCTGTTACCGGCCCGGAAGTCAGAGAGTGAATCTGCGATTCCATTACCACCGCCTGCGCCGCGACATTTCCAATTTCTCCCTGCTCAGGCACAGGGACTATACGGGCTTTCTTATCAGCATGCATCAGTCCGGCACGCACTGGCTGAAGCACATGCTTGCCGCCGCGATCGCGGCGCGCCATGAACTTCCGCCGCCCCGTTACAGCCACGCCAATGACATTATCGGCGGCGTGCACGATGCGATTCCCCCGGCCCGCGGGCCGAGGCTGGTGAGCAGTCATTCCATCCCGCACCTGCTGGTTGCGTCGCGCAGGTTCCGGAAGCTTGTGCGGTTGCCGCCCTACGTGGTGCTGGTGCGGGACATGCGGGGCTCACTGGTCGCCAACTATGAGAAATGGAAGGCCCACTATGCCTGTTCGTTCGGCGAATTTCTGCGCGGCGACGTCAGCGGCAGGCGCTTCAACAATGATCTGTGGTGGTGCATCCGGTTCTGCAATGCGTGGGGCAGGGTGGCGTCGCGTTTTCCAGAACAGACGCTGGTGGTCCGCTACGAGGACCTGCAGGCGGATGCCCTGCGGGAGCTGGGGCGCATCAATGATTTCTGGGAACTGGACCTGGGGAGCGCGGCGCTGGCGTTGGGGGTCAGTGAATCCGGCAAAGATGTAATGGCGACGAAACGCGACCCGGATACCCCGGGGGGCGTCAATGTTGTGCGCCGGGACGATCGCCCGGCGCGCGAATGGTTTTCGCCCGCCGATCGGGAATTTCTGGCCGCCACCTGCCGCGTGCTGCTCCGGCACGATTTCGGCTATGACTACCGGCGCTGGGACACCAGTTCCTGATACAGATCCAGGGTCTCGTTCACCATACGCTGCAGCGGGAAGGGGTGTTGCGCCGGGATTGCGGGGCGCTGCCGCAGCAACATGGAGACGGATTCCGCCGCGGCATCTATGTCGCCCGGCATGACCTGTCCGGCAGGATATATCGGCCTCAGGATTTCCGCCGTCCCGCCGTGGGCATACCCCACCACCGGGACGCCCAGGCTCAATGCTTCCAGCGCGGTGCGGCCGAAGGCCTCGGGAACACGTGTCAGGGCGAGCACAGCGCACGATACGGACATGATCTCCCGCACGTCGTCCCGATGACCCAGAAACGAGACGTGCGATTCCAGGTCCAGGCGCCGCACCTGATCCTGCAGTTCGCGGAGAAATCCGCGCCGATTCCCTTCCGCCCCGCCGACGATTAACCCATGAAAACGCTGCCCGCGGGCACGCAACCGGTTCAGCAATTCAATGAAGTCCTCCTGTCCCTTCCAGCGCGTTATGCGCGCCGGGAAGGTCAGGAGCGCAGTGCCGGCGAGATGCGGGAAATCGCGGCGCCAGCGGTCAATCCATGACGCCGGCGGCTGGTAGCCATGGGGAAATTCGTCCGGGCTGACGCCGCGCGGAATGACGTGAACGCGACCGCCATCTAGGCGCGGATAGTTTGCGCGAATGTAGTCACGGATGAATTCAGAAATGGCGATGACGCGCTCACCGCGGGCCATGACGGCGCTGTAGGCGTTGACGCTGTACGGACCATGCACAGTGGTGACCAGGTGCGGTGCGTCCGCGCCGAGCCGGCGCCGGGCGAGTACGCCAATCCATGCAGGCAGCCGCGAGCGCGCATGCAGGATGTGCGCACGGCTTTCGCCCAGCAGGCGCGCCAGCGGCGCCACGCGCAGCAGCGTGAGCGGCGACTTGCGCCCGATGTCAAGCGTCACGTGCTCGGCGCCGGCGGACTGCAATGCTTCCGTCAGACGCCCGCCACGGGACACGACAATGGCCCGGTGGCCGCGTTCCACCAGTGCCCGGGCAATTTCGACGGCGCCGCGTTCCACGCCGCCAGCCTCCAGCGCGGGCAGAAGCTGCACCACGGTCAGGCGCATCCCGTTTGCCCTTGTGTGCCCAGTCGCTGCAGCAATAACGTGGCGCATCGATCCGCCTCGCGCAACGGCGGGCGCACGGGTATCAGCGCCTGGCCGGATCGCCAGGCCTGGTACGGTGTGATCTGCCCGCCGGAAACAAGCGTGGAAAGGGCGCGGGTGACCCGATCCGAACGACGCTCAGGCAGATCGAGAAGTCCGACGGCGGCTCCCGCGCTCAGGGCTTCATAGATCATGGAAAGACTGTCCCCGGTCACCCAGATCCGGCCGGACGCAGACATCTGCCCGCCCAGCCAGTCTGCATCCACATCACGCCAGGATACGAACGTCGCGCGATGCATTCCGGCGAGCACGCGGCTGTCAGCGGGCGGGGTGCGCGGCGAGTCGCACAGTGTCCACACTGACTCCGTTGTGGCCAGCAGCGTCTCGATGCGCGGCTTCAGCTGCTCGAAGCGCCAGCGAAAATGCCGCGATGGCCCGCCGACAAGGATCAGTCCCGCCGCCGGATCGCCGCCGCCCGGTGCCACCGGGTTCAACGGTCCATGGGAGACAAGGATGCGATCCCCGGCCCGGGCGCCGTCATGATCCGGGACAATGCAGTAATCGAACCAGGCCGCAGGGAGCGTCGGGCGCATCATCACGACGATTTTTCCGCAGCGTGCACGCCGCGCCGCGAGCATTGGCAGATGCGTGCCATGCCCCGCACCGATCAGGAGATGGGGATCAGGCATGCCGTTGCCCGCCGGGAAGGTGCCGGAGAACCAGCAAACCAGGGCCTGCGGCCACGCCGCTGCCTGCAATTCGAAAACGCGGCACTCCGCAAGCCGGCCCAGCGCGCGCACCAGCCCAAGACTCTGCGCGTCATGGCCGCGACGGCCATCGCTGAAGCGCCAGAGATTCAACCGTCGGGCAGTCATGGCACCGGGACAAACCGCGGTCGGCCCCATGGACGAGCGTTATGGACGACCGCCATGGACGACCGCCACGGATGGCGGAAGTGCAGAAAATGCATGGAGCATTTTTCTGCCGGCGGAAGTGCAGAAAATGCAGGAGCATTTTTCTGCGGCGCAACAGGCCCGCCGGACGCCAGGCGTCCCGGCAACCTGTCAATCAGTCCTTGAGGACGA
>JACORW010000037.1 GCA_016179185.1 Gammaproteobacteria bacterium
AAGGCGGCCGATCAGGTGCTGGGCCAGCTCAAGGTGAGGGATCCGCTGCTGGACATCGCCAAGGAGCTGGAGGAGACGGCGCTCAAGGACGAGTACTTCATCGAGCGCAAGCTCTATCCGAATGTGGATTTCTACAGCGGGATCATCTACCTTGCCCTGGGCATCCCGGTGAACATGTTCACGGTGATGTTCGCCATCGGGCGCCTGCCGGGGTGGATCGCCCAGTGGAAGGAAATGATGGAGGATCCGGACAACAAGATCGGCCGGCCGCGCCAGATCTACACCGGCCCGACCGAGCGCCATTACACGCCGGTGCCGGATCGGAAGTAGGTCCCGGGTACGACCGTGAACGGCGATACCGACGGCCCGGGCCTGACCCAGGTGGTGGGGTCGCTGGTGGGTGATGACGCCGCCGGCCGGCGCCGGCTGCTGTTCCTGGCTTTCTTCTTTGCCGCCTTTCTCTACCTGCTGTACCAGCTGGTCAGGATCCTGTCGCCGTTTGTCCCGGCCCTGCTGGGGGCGGTGATGCTGGTGTTGATTTTCTATCCGGTCCACCGCCGCATCGCGGCGCGGATCCGGCGCGACGCCGTGGCCGCCTCCCTCACCAGCGTGTTCGTCGTGATCACCATAGTTGTTCCCGTTTTCGTGTTCCTGTGGTTGCTGGTCAGCGAAGCCGCCAATGTCGCGCCTGCGTTCAGTGACTGGCTCGGCCGGCACTCCGATGTCACCGGCACACTGGTCAATCAGTTGCCGGAGCCGGCGCAGAAACTGTGGGCGCGACTCGCTCCGCACGTGCAGAACTGGCAGGAGGACCTCAAGGGCATTGCCCTCGACGCCCTCAAGGAGATCGGCAACTCGCTCACCAGCTTCGGTGTCGCAACGCTGAAGAAGGCCGTAATCGTGCTGCTGGACCTGATCGTGCTGGTGCTCGCCGTGTTCTTCTTCTTTCGCGACGGCCACCGCATCGTGCGCTGGATCGCGGACCTGGTGCCCATGGAGGAGGAATACAAGTGGCGCATCATCAACCGCCTGGAGCGCACCATGTCGGCCATCATTCGCGGGGCATTCGTCACCGCCTCGGCGCAGGGGGCGTTGACCGGGGTCGGTCTGGCCGTGGCCGGTGTGCCGTTCCCGGTATTCCTCGGGTTTGCAGCCGCGCTGCTCGCGGTGGTGCCGTTCGTCGGCGCGAGCCTGGTGTGGTTGCCGGCGGCCGCCTACCTGCTGGTCGAGGGCCAGGTCGTTGCCTGCGTGGGCCTCGTGATCTGGGGGATGTTTGTGGTCGGGCTCGTGGACAACTTCCTGCGCCCGTATATCGTCGGCGGTCATGCCGGCCTGCCGATCCTGCTCTTGTTCCTCGGCATTCTCGGCGGCATTCGTGTCTACGGGCTGGTCGGCGCGCTGATCAGCCCGCTGTTGATAGCGCTGGTGCTCGCCTTCGTGGACATCTACCGCGAACAGTACCTGCCGCACGCGCAGAGCCCGGCAGCGCCAACCGGCGGATCGGGCGGTTAGCAGGTTGATGCAAAACTATTGCGCTTGCCATAACTGCGTTGCTCGCCCCCTCAAAATCCTCATGTACTGGCGTGTACACTCCGGTTTTTCGGGGGCTCGCGCCTTGTTCTGGCTGCGCTCATCACGTTTTGCATCAACCTGTTAGAGCCCCCAGGTCGCCACGAACTCATCCAGGTTCGGCCGGGTGAATCCGCCAAAGCATGGGTTATCTGCCGGATCCCGCGAAGCGCCGGTCCGTAACCGCCGTCAAAGCAACCACTGCCAGCCGGCGCCGGCCAGGCCTCCGAGGATCAGGATCACGGTGGCCAGGAAACCGATCGCGAAACCCGGCCCCCGACTGGCCGGTTCCGCCACATAGGTGCGGTAGTACAGCGAACGACCGATCAAATAGACCACGCCGATGACCGCGCCGATCTGCGCGTTGACGTAATATCCGAACAGCAACAGCGCCGGTATCGTGGCCACCATCTGCTCCAGGGAATTTTGATGGGCGCAAAAATGCCGCTCAAATACCGGATCGCCGGTGGTTGCCGGGGCCTTTATGCCGGACCTGCCGCGGGCCTGCCCCACCATAAATCCAAAAGTCACATACTGCACGAGGATCAGCGCGGTAACGATTGCAACAGGTTCCATTATTCCGTCCCCTTATCCCGGCGAGCATTCATCCGGCACGAGTGGCCGTCCCCAGACGCGGCCAGGAGCGGCCGATGGACAGGAGTCCAAGTGCCGCGCAGGCCATGGATGGCCGGGAGCGGCCGATGGACAGGAGTCCAAGTGCCGCGCAGGCCATGGATGGCCGGGAGTGGCCGATGGACAGGAGTCCAAGTGCCGCGCAGGCCATGGATGGCCGGGAGCGGCCCCCCGCCGCGCATCACAGAAACAGTCCGAGCACCAGACCCATCACCGTGAACTGAACCGTCACATATCCGCCATTGATCAGAAACAGGCGCAGGCTCTTCTGCTCGAACAGGTAGTTCACGCCGATGGAGGTCGCCACCCAGCAACTGCCCACGGCGAATCCGAAGCCAACGGCATCCATCAGATCATGGTTGGTCTTCAGATAGAGCGCCAATACCAGCGCCGCAAGAAGATTCAGCGCAAACGCGCCGCCGAAGAGTTTTTTCATATCCGCCTGCTTGGCCTTCTCTTCGGTGATCCCGGTCTCCTGCATCCATTGTTTGCCGAAACCCATTTTGGAATACCACACGCCGCCGACCAGGAAACCCGTGGCCGCCGCCAGAATGATGGCAAGAAAATTCGGTAATGCGATCATATGCGCCCCCTTGAGTTATGGTGCTGTCACTGTCTCCGCCGACATGATAAATCTCCCGGGCCAGATGGCAAAAGCCCCGGTTCAGCCGAATGCCCCGGCCTCGTACAGCAATAGGTGCTCCGTGGAATTGATCAGCAGCGCCCGCGGCAGTGCCTCCAGCAGCGCGAATTCCTCGATCAGCGGTTTGAACCTGTCGCGCCCGAAATCGCTGAGACAACTGTAAAACAGCAACACGACCTCGTAGCTGGAAAGTTGCGAGCGGATCAGGTTTGTATAGAAACGCTTCTCCTTGACGTCGCTGATCTTGACGAATTTCACCGTGTTGTACAGGGAACGGAAGTAATGCTCCAGTTCCGCCTGATTCTCGTCGAAGAAGCGGAGATAGGCGGCGTTGATGCGTTCGGATTCCATGGAGCGGGGATGCTGATCGGCATATTCCGTGTAGCAGACCCGAAATCGCCCGCAAAACTGCCGGAAGCAATCCCGCCCCCGCACGGACTGCCCTTCCGGCCCGCGCAGATCCATGGCTGCGAGTATGTCGTTCTGCAGCCGCAACAGCGCGAAAAACGTGTGCTCGAAGCTTTCCCTGCGCAACGTCTCGTTCTGCGCCGCCAACTGCAGTTTCTGCCCTTCCAGTTCCACCCGCGTCAGCGACAGTTCGCGGCGTTGCAACTGCAGTTCGCGGCTTTGCAGCAGCACGGTGTAGATGATGCCGGTGAACGCCAGGCCGGAAAACAGCGCGTTGACGACGCCGAACATGTCGCCGATGGTGCCGCGGCCCTCCAGCGGCAGCATGAACACCCACACGAGTCCCCAGGCGGCGAAGACTCCGGCGACCGCCAGCCAGAACACGCGCAGGGAAACTGCGTTACCGTCTTGGTATTTTGCCATGGCCTACCCCCTGTTTTCCGGCGCGCGCTGCGCCTCGGCGTTTTCCAGACTAGCACGACTGATGCGTGTCTACGCCGCGCGCCGATCCCGTTGCTTTCACCCGACCCATGTGCAAGATTAGCGCGCCATGGAACCGTACCTGGCGTGGCTGATATTGGGTTTCACGCTGGTCATCATCGAAATGACCACCGGCACGTTTTACCTGCTGGTGCTGGGCGTGGGCTGTTTCGGCGCGGCGGGCGCCGCCTACCTCGGACAGGGATTTCCGGTCCAGATCCTGATCGCCGCCGTCGTGTCGGGCGCGGGCGCATATCTGGTGCACGTCTATCGCAGCCTCGACGCCCCGATGAAGATGAAGTCCCTCGATGCGGGCATGCCGGCCCGGTTTGAGACGTGGACCGATCAGCCCAGCGGGCGGGCGCGGGTGCGGTATCGCGACGCGACCTGGGATGCGCGCGTCGAGGACCGGGTGGACCTACAACCCGGCGCCACGGTTTACGTCCGGTCCAGTGACGGCAACACACTGCTGGTAGGCGTGCAGCCGCCGGATTGACGATATGCGCCCAATCTCCCCGCACTAAGGAAGCTCTGATTAACATCAGAGCTTCCCGCAGTGCAGGGATGCACTGCCATTTTCAATGACTGCAAGTCATTGAAAATGTGAGGCAAGCGAAAACCACGCTTTTCGCTTGCCGTCCTCTGACAACCCCAGGATGG
>JACORW010000036.1 GCA_016179185.1 Gammaproteobacteria bacterium
AGAGACAGAGCCACTAGCCACTAGCCACTAGCCACTAGCCACTAGCCACTAGCCACTAGCCACTAGCCACTAGCCACTAGCCACTAGCCACTAGCCACTAGCCACTAGCCACTAGCCACTAGCCACTAGCCACTAGCCACAGTTTTGAATTGAGGAGAAATTTCCTTGGCCAGTCCCAAAGTGATCGTCACCCGCAAATGGCCGGCCCAGGTCGAGGAAGCGCTGCAGCGGGAATTCGACGTTGAGCTGAACCGCACCGACACGCCGCTGACGCCGGCCGAAATGAAGGGTGCCCTGGGCCGCTGCGATGCCTTCTGCCCCACGGTGTCCGACAGCGTCAACGCGGAGACGCTGTCCGCCGAGCCGCTGCGGGCGAAAATCATCGGCAGCTACGGCGTCGGGTTCAACCACATCGATCTCGATGCCGCCAGGGCGCGCGGTCTCGTGGTCACCAACACGCCCGACGTGCTGACCGATTGCACGGCGGATCTGGCGATGACGCTGATGCTGATGGCGGCGCGCCGGGCCGGCGAAGGCGAACGCCATCTCCGCAACGGACAATGGACCGGCTGGCGGCCCACCCACATGATGGGCACGAAGGTGACCGGAAAGGTACTAGGACTGGTGGGATTCGGCCGCATCGCCCGCGCCATGGCGGACAAGGCCCACCACGGTTTCGGCATGAAAATAATCTTCCATGATCCGGTCCCGCCGCCCGCGGGGGTCGCCGGGGCGCTGAAGGCGGAATCCCGTCCGACGGTCGAGGACGTGCTGCGCGAGGCGGACTTCGTTTCGCTGCACTGTCCGGGCGGCAGGGAGACGCGCCATCTGCTGAACAGTGCGCGCCTCGGCCTGATGAAAGCGGGCGCGTTTCTGATCAACACGGCGCGCGGCGACGTCGTGGACCAGGTTGCCCTGGTGGACGCGCTGCGCCGGGGCGTCATTGCCGGCGCCGGGCTCGATGTTTACGAAGGAGAGCCGCGCGTTCCGGCGGATCTGATCGGCATGGAAAACGTCGTGCTGCTGCCGCACCTGGGCAGCGCCTCCACCGAGACGCGGGTCGCCATGGGGATGCGCGTGCTGGAGAACCTGCGCCTGTATTTCGCCGGCAAGCCGCCGCGCGATCGCGTCGTGTGAGTCTGCATCCCGCGAGCAGTGCGAGCGAAGCCAAGGTCGTTGCAGCCCGCGATCTGGATGCGGAAGCTGCGGAGTACGCAGGCAGGCTGACGACGCTGTTGCGGGAAGAGTGGCTGGCGGTCATCGGGCGGCGCAGCCCGGATATCCTGCCGATCGTCAGCGGCGCAGAAGGCGTGCCGGAGAACGATAACCCGCGCCTGCTGGCGACTCTGCAGGCCTGGGGCATCTGGTTTCAACTGCTCAACATTCTTGAAGAAAACACCGGCATGCGCCGCCGCCGCCAGGCCGAAACGGTGCTGGGTCTGGAGCAGGTGCCCGGCACATTCTCGAATGTGTTCGGCGAGGCCCGCGCCGCGGGGATCGGGGAGTCCAGGATCCAGGCGTTGCTCGATGGTCTGCTGGTCTCACCGACGCTGACCGCTCATCCCACCGAGGCCAAAAGGGTCACCGTACTGGAGATCCACCGGCGCATTTACCTGCTTTTGTACGAGCTGGAGAGCGAGCGCTGGACGAACCGCGAACGGCAGCATTTGCTGGCATCGTTGCGCACGGAGATCGACCTGCTGTGGCTTACCGGCGAACTGCGAATGGAAAAGCCTTCGGTGCAACAGGAAGTGGCGTGGGGCCTGCATTTCTTCGAACAGACGCTGTTCGAGCGGGTGCCGGAGGCGCTCGATCGGATGGAATGGGCGTTGCGGCAGCATTATCCCGGTCATGACTTCCGCATACCGCCGTTCTTTCAATTCGGTTCCTGGATTGGCGGAGATCGGGACGGAAATCCGTTCTGCACCAACGCCGTCACGGATGAGACCTTGCGCGCCTGCCGGCGCGCGGTGCTGATCCACTATCAGCGCCGGCTGTCGCGGCTGTTGCACCAGCTCAGCATTTCACGTCACGCCATTCACACGCCTGAGTTCTTTGATCGCGAATTGCAGCGCCTGCTGGACGAGCATCCGGAAGGGAAGGCGCTGGCGCGGCGCAATCCCGGCGAACTGTTCCGCCAGTTTGTCGCCTGCATGGGCGAAAAACTGCGGCGCGCGCTGGAGGAGGACGTGAGCGGGCCGCGCTACCGCGGCGCCGACGAGTTCCTGCAGGACCTGCGCCACATGGAGCGGGCGTTGTGTGAGGCAAATTGCGCGCAGTTGGCCGCCGGCCTGGTCATGCCGCTGCGGCGCGAGGTGGAAACATTCCGGTTTCGCACCGTGCGGCTGGACCTGCGCGAAAACAGCACCGTGACGACGGGCGCCCTGCAGCAAATCTGGCGCGCGCAGCACGCGGGGGCGGAACCGCCCGCGGTGGCATCAGAGGAGTGGCGCAGCTGGCTGCAGCAGGAGCTGGCCCGGTCGTTGGACGCATTGCCGGAGTTTCAATTCAGGGACGAGTCCGCCGGGTCCTTGTTTGCGCTGTTCCGGCTCATCGCGGCACGCCGCGGACAGCTGGATCGGGAAGCCGTCGGTCACTTCATTCTCAGCATGACGCGGTCGGAGGCGGACGTGCTTGGCGTGTATCTGCTCGCCAAATACAGCGGCAACTTCGCGGATGCCCAGGGCGTCGAATATTGTCTGCTTCCGGTCGTGCCCCTGTTCGAGACCATCTCCGATCTGCAGGCGGCTCCCGCCATCATGAAAAATCTGCTGCAGGTGCCGGTGGTGCGGCGCTCGGTCAAAAATCAGGGCGGTACGCAGGAGGTCATGATCGGCTATTCGGATTCCAACAAGGATGGCGGTTTTGTCACGTCGAACTGGGATTTGTACCGCGCACAGTCGGCGCTGACGCGCGTGGGGAGCAACGCCGGCATCCCGATCTCGTTCTTTCATGGCCGCGGCGGATCGGTAAGCCGCGGCGGCGCGCCCACCGGCCATGCCATCGCCGCGCAACCCGCCGGTTCCATTAACGGGCGCATGCGGATCACCGAGCAGGGCGAGGTGGTGTCGTCCAAATACGCCAACAAGGGAACCGCCCTGTATCAAATGGAGCTGCTGGCGGCCAGCGTTCTTGCGCACACACTGAAGTCCATGGACGAAAAGGAGTTGCAGCCGAACCCCGAGTTCCAGGAGGCGCTGGACGCGTTGTCCAATCTCGCCTACACCGCCTACCGAAATCTGGCGGAAACACCGGGACTGGTGGATTACTACAGCGCGGCCAGCCCCGTGGAGGAACTGGCGCAGTTGAATATCGGCTCCCGGCCGGCGCGCCGTTTCGGCGCGAAGTCGCTCGCCGATCTGCGCGCCATCCCGTGGGTGTTTGCCTGGACCCAGAACCGCCACCATGTGCCGGCCTGGTATGGGCTGGGCACGGCGCTGCGCAGTTTTGTGGAGGTCCGCGGCGCCGACGGCAGTGATCTGCTGGGGCGCATGTTTTCGGGATCGCGCTTGTTCCGGCTGATCATTGATGAGGCGGAGAAATCCCTGTGTTTTGTGGATCTGGATGTGGCGCGCAGCTATGGGTCGCTGCTGCCGGACCCGGCTTTGCGGGAGCGTGTATTCGGGCTCGTGGAGCGGGAGTATGAACTCTCGTGTGCCCAGGTGCTGGAACTCACCGGCGAGGCGCATCCGGGACAGCGGTTTCGCGGGTTCAGCCGCAAGCTGCAGCGGCGCGGGCAGATCCTGAAGCAGGTTGGCTTGGTGCAGACGCGGCTGGTGCGGCAGTTTCGGGAGCGGAGGGACCATGCGGACTTGATCCCGCTGCTCCTGTCCATCAACTGCGTGTCCGCGGGCCTGGGGTGGACCGGCTAGAGTCAGGGCCGCGGGCGCTGCCGGTGCAGCGCAGCATGACGTCCCACAGGAAAGGGAACCACTGGCGCAACTATTTGGTTATTCTGGATATATGCATGTTGCAATGCACAAATTTCCCGTTAGAATCTGGATCCGCGGTCCTGGCCATTTCCCGTAGAGGTTTCCGATGATGCAGATCAAGGACAAAGTTGCAATTGTGACCGGCGCCGCCAGCGGCATCGGTCGCGCGGTAGCGCTGGAACTGGCCCGGCGCGGCGCCAGGGGCATCGCGATGGTGGACCTGTCGGAACAGGCTGACGTGGCCGCGGCACAGGTCAACAACGAAGTGGACCAGAATGTGGCGGCGGCATTTCGCGGCGACGTGACCGAGGCGTCATTCCGCGGCCATGTTTATGACGAGATGTCGAGAAATTTCGGCATCGTGCAAATCTGCGTGCCGGCGGCCGGGGTCACGCTCGACGCGCTTGCGGTCAAGGTCAACAAGGAGACCGCCAAGGCCGATATTTATCCGGTGGAACATTTCCGCCACGTTCTGGAGATCAATCTGATTGCGCCGGTGTACTGGGCGATGGAGATGGTGGCGCGCATTGCCGAGGACCGGGCGCGGCGCGGGCTGAATCGCTGGCGCGCGGATGAAAACGTGCAGGGGACGGTGATCTTCATCGGTTCGGTTTCGTCCCAGGGCAACAAGGGACAGATTGCCTACGCCTCCACGAAGTCCGGGCTGGAAGGCGCGGCGGCCACGCTGACCAAGGAGTCAATCTTTCACGGGGTGCGGTGCGGCGTCATTCATCCCGGTTTCACCAATACGCCAATGGTGCGCGCACTCGGCGAAGACTACATCGATCGCAACATCCTGCCGGCGACGCAGCTCGGGCGGTTGATTTATCCCGAGGAGATCGCCGACGCCATTTGTTTCATGATCTCCAATTCCGCCATCAGCGGCACGCTTTGGGCGGATGCAGGCTGGCATCCGCTACCAGCCTGACAGGTTGATGCAAAACTACTGCGCGGCCCGTCTGCTTTGCCGCTCCGGACATCCTGTCCTCTCGCGGCATACGCCACGTCCTGTGGGTAGTCGCGTGCTCGCTCGTCCCTCGCCTATCTATCTGATATGTCTCGGGACTCGCTGCGCGGCTTCGCGCAGCCGGACCTGCTCGCTACGTTTTGCATCAACCTGCTAATCGGGGTTCGGTGAGTCGGTGGTATGGGTCCTTCGGCGGAACAGACAGCCAACGGCACCATCCGCGGCGAGGGCGACGACGCCCGCATTTTCTATGACGGCTACTGGGTCCGCTATTACGCACCCCCCGGCGACACTCCCGCGGCGAAGCGCGCCCTGCTGATTTCCCTGGCAAGACGGGTTTTCCATCACACCGAGCCCGGCATCAATACGCCGGGCGACAAGCTGGCGCTGGCGCGTCAGGCCTACGACGCCGAAACCGATCCGGTGCGCAAGCGCGTAAACGGTGCCATGCTGGCCGGTGCGCTGTTCAATCGCGCCATTGACATCCTCAACGTCCTGTCCCAGCTCGCCAATGACGGTGTTGCCGTCAGGCAGGATAACCCCATCATGGTCGAATGCGAGAAGTGTCTGCGCGAGGCCGCGACCTTCGGCAGGATGGTCAAGCATTACAGCGGCGAGGAGGGGATTGACGAGCTCTGGGGCCAGCCGTTGCAGGCCTTTGTAATGCCGATGGCCGAGTATTATCAAAGCCGCTACGCAAAGGTGGCGAAATCCATGCTCAACGTGGACACCATTGCCGGCCGGATGACGGAAGTATTCGCGCCGTTGCCGGAGTTTGACGGTGTGGTCGGGCGCATCGAGCGGCTAGCGGCGGCGGCCCGGGCGGAAAGCGAGACCTTTCGCAGCGATCCGCTGACGTTCACGGTCTGGCCGCAGTTTGTCGAGGCGGCGGAGGCCATCGCGGAATTCCGTCCGTGCCTCCCGGCGAACATGGACGCAGCCGCGCGCCTGCGCTTCCGGACGGCGCGCTGGCTCCTGGTCAGGGGCAAGGATATTCTCATTTATGTGGCCGGCGCGCGCGTGCCGATGCCGAAGACGACCCGTGAATACCTGGAACGCTGCGATGCCTTTACCCGGGGGGACTTTGAACTGAACTAGTCGGGAACGGCGGCCATCCGGTAATCACTGCGGGGTTGCTGTTGGCTCAGTGCCGGGACCCGACCGCGACTTTTGCAGCACCGACATCGCAGTGGCGATGAAGCCGGCGACGTCGGAAGCGCTCGTGGGAATGATCAGCGTGTTGGACTGTTTGGCGAGATTGGCGAACGCGGCGATGTACTGTTCGGCGACCTTGAGGTTCGCTGCTTCCATGCCGCCCCGGGAACCGATGGCTGCGGCCACCGCCTGCACGCCGGCCGCGGTTGCCTCCGCGATCGTGCGGATCGCGCTGGCCTCGCCCTGCGCGCGATTGATGGCGGCCTGCTTTTCGCCCTCGGATTTCAGCACCGCCGCCTGTTTCTCGCCGTCGGCCAGATTGATCTCCTCCTGCCGCTGACCCTCGGATTTCGCTATCAGCGCGCGCTTCTCGCGCTCGGCGGTGATCTGCTGCTGCATCGCGCGCAAGATGGCCTCCGGCGGCGTGATGCTCTTGATCTCGTAGCGCAGCACCTTGATGCCCCAGTTGCGCCCGGCCTCGTCCAGCACGGAGACAATCTGGCGGTTGATCTCCTCGCGCGACTCGAAGCTCTTGTCCAGCTCCATCTTGCCGATCTCGGAACGCAACGTGGTCTGCGCCAGTTGCGTGATGGCGGCCACATAATTGGCCGAGCCGTAGGATGCCTGGCGCGGATCCGTGACCTGGTAATACAACACGCCGTCCACGGCCAGTTGTGTGTTATCGCGGGTGATGCACACCTGTTCGGGAACGTCCAGCGGCACTTCCTTCAGCGAATGCGTGTAGGCGACGCGCTCGAAAAACGGCACGACCAGATTGAGCCCCGGTTCGAGGATGCGATCGAATCGCCCCAGCCGTTCCACCACCAGCGCGTGCTGCTGCGGGACGATTCTGACGCCTTCGACGATGAAGGCAACGAACACGCCGATGAAGAACACCCAGACTGCGTAGCTCTGGGTTGCCGGGATCACGAGCGCCACAATGGTGGCGGCGACGGCCAGCATCAGTTTGCCGAACATGGCTGTGCTCCTTTATTTAGGGAACCTCTGAACAACCCCATCCTGGGGTTGTCAGAGGACGGCAAGCGAAAAGCGTGGTTTTCGCTTGCCTCACATTTTCAATGACTTGCAGTCATTGAAAATGGCAGTGCATCCCTGCACTGCGGGAAGCTCT
>JACORW010000038.1 GCA_016179185.1 Gammaproteobacteria bacterium
TAGCCACTAGCGACTAGCCACTAGCCACTAGCCACTAGCCACTAGCCACTAGCCACTAGCGGAACAGAGGTACAGGACAAATCGACTGAAGACGTTTCCAATTGAGGCAAACACAATGAGTTCCGGACAAATCGTGCAGATCATCGGCGCCGTCGTGGACGTCGAGTTTCCCACCAACGCCATTCCCAAGGTTTATCACGCGCTGGTGGTGGAAAAAGCCGGCGACAAGACGACGCTGGAAGTGCAGCAGCAACTCGGCGACGGCGTGGTGCGCACCATCGCGCTCGGTTCCACCGACGGGCTGCAGCGCGGCCTGAAGGTGAACAACACCGGCGCCGCCATTGCAGTGCCGGTGGGCGCGGCGACCCTCGGCCGCATCATGAACGTGCTCGGCGAGCCCATTGATGAGAAGGGTCCGATCCCGACCAAGGATCGGATGGTCATCCACCGCGAGGCGCCGAAGTTCACGGATCTGTCCCCGACCACGGAGCTGCTGGAAACCGGCATCAAGGTCATAGACCTGCTGGTGCCGTTTGCCAAGGGCGGCAAGATCGGCCTGTTCGGCGGCGCCGGCGTCGGCAAGACCGTGAACATGATGGAGCTCATCAACAACATCGCCAAGGCGCATGCGGGCCTGTCCGTGTTTGCCGGCGTGGGTGAACGCACCCGCGAGGGCAACGATTTCTACCATGAGATGAAGGAAGGCGGCGTGCTGGACAAGGTGTCCATGGTCTACGGACAGATGAACGAGCCGCCGGGCAACCGCCTGCGCGTCGGTCTGACTGGCCTGACGCTGGCCGAGAAGTTCCGCGACGAGGGCAAGGACGTGCTGCTGTTCATTGACAACATCTACCGCTTCACACTGGCCGGCGTGGAATGTTCCGCGTTGCTGGGCCGCATGCCCTCCGCGGTGGGTTACCAACCGACCCTGGCGGAGGAAATGGGCAAACTCCAGGAGCGCATCACGTCCACGAAGACCGGTTCGATTACGTCAATTCAGGCCGTGTATGTGCCCGCCGACGACCTCACCGATCCTTCACCGGCGACCACCTTCGCGCATCTCGATGCCACGGTCGTGCTGTCGCGCCAGATCGCCGAGCTCGGGATCTATCCGGCCGTGGATCCGCTTGACTCCACCAGCCGCCAGCTCGACCCGCTGGTCGTCGGCCAGGAGCATTACGACACCGCCCGCGGCGTGCAGAACACATTGCAACGCTACAAGGAACTGCGCGACATCATCGCAATCCTGGGCATGGACGAATTGTCCGAAGCCGACAAGCTCGCCGTCTCGCGCGCGCGCAAGATCCAGCGCTTCCTGTCGCAGCCATATTCCGTGGCCGAGGTGTTCACCGGCACCAGGGGTGAATACGTGCCGCTGAAGGAGACCATCCGCGGCTTCCGCGAGATCGTGGACGGCAAGCACGACGCCCTGCCGGAGCAGGCGTTCTACATGGTCGGCACGATAGACGCCGCGGTGGAAAAGGCGAAGAAGCTTTAAGTAAGCTCCGAATAAGTCCATCCTGGACTTTTCAGAGATTCCTCAATCACGGAGCGGAGGGAACATGGCGGACACGATTCAGGTTGGCATTGTCAGCGCGGAGAAGGAGATCTTCTCGGGGCATGCGGCCATGGTATTCGCGCCGGCCAAACTCGGCGAGGTGGGCATTGCCCCAGGACACTCGCCGTTCATCACTCCGCTCGGGCCCGGGGAGGTTCGCGTCAAGCACGGCGACGGACACGAAGAGGCGTTTTATGTCTCCGGCGGAATTCTGGAGGTGCAGCCGGGCATGGTGACCGTGTTGTCCGACACTGCCGTGCGCGCCGAGGATCTCGACGAGGCCGCGGTGCTCAAGGCCAAGGAAGACGCCGAGCGCCAGTTCCACGATCACGAAGCCAGGGTGGATTACGCCATCGCCCAGGCACAGCTCGCCGAGACTGTGGCGCAGTTGCAGACGATTCAGAGACTGCGGAGAAGGGCCGGCCGCGGCTAGAATTTGCCGTGGGCCGCGCGGTAAGGCCGCGGCGTTGCCTTCGTAACGATGGTATCTCGTATCTCGTGAAGCGTATCTCGCAAAACAGGCCTTCGCGCCGGTATTCCTGCGAGATACGAGCGACGACATACGCTTCACCACCCACCAGCCCCGGCTGGCCCAAGCGCCTACGCTTGACCGGGGCTCAAGGGTGCCTCTCTAATAGCTTCCCATGTTGAGCATCGTCATCCTCGCCGCCGGCCAGGGCATCCGCATGCGCTCCCAGGTGCCAAAGGTCATGCACCTGCTGGCCGGTCGCACGCTGTTGGAGCACGTTTACATCGCCGCGTCGCGGTTGCGTTCGCGCCGCATCCACGTCGTTTACGGCAGCGGCGGCGATCAGGTGCCCAAGGCCCATCCCGGCCTGGATGTAAGCTGGGTCGAACAGCGCCGGCAGCTTGGTACCGGCCACGCAGTGATGCAGGTCATTGACGATATACCCGCCAATGACACGGTCATGGTCCTCTACGGCGATGTCCCGCTGATCACCTTCGAAACACTCGATCAACTGGAGGAGGCGGCGCGCGAAAGCGATCTCTGCCTGCTGACCAGCATGCTGGACGACCCGCATGGTTACGGGCGGATCCTGCGCAATGACCGCGGCGGGATCCTGGGCATTGTGGAGGAGAAGGATGCCTCGGATGCCGAGCGTGAAATCTGTGAAGTGAACACCGGCATGATGGCCGTGCGGTCGCGCCTCCTGAAACACTGGCTTGGCAACCTGGGCACGCACAACGCCCAGGGAGAGTTCTACCTGACCGACATCGTGCGCATGGCCGTGGACGAGGAGGCCGTGATCAATTCCACAAGCGCGGATTCGCCGACGGAGGTGCACGGCGTCAATACCAAGGCGCAACTGGCGGAACTTGAGCGTTACTATCAGCTCATTCAGGCGCATCAGTTGATGAGCCAGGGCGTCACTCTGCGCGACCCGGCGCGTTTCGATATGCGCGGCGACCTGGAGGTCGGGTCGGACGTCGTCATAGATGTCAATGTGGTGATAGAGGGCAGCGTCAGCATCGGCAACAACGTGCAAATCGGCCCCAATTGCCTGATCCGTGACGCGGACATCGGCGACGACGTGCAGATTTTCGCGAACTCGGTCATTGACAACGCGGTGATCGGCGCACGCGGCCGGATTGGGCCGTTCTCGCGCATCCGCCCGCACACCCGCCTCTCCGAGGGTGTGCACGTGGGCAACTTCGTGGAACTGAAGAATGCTGAGGTGGGCGAAGACGGCAGGATCAATCACCTGAGTTACGTGGGCGACGCGGAGATCGGGCGCGCCGCCAATATCGGCGCCGGCACGATTACCTGCAATTTCGACGGCGCAAACAAGCACAAGACCATCATCGGCGACGACGTCTTTGTGGGTTCCGACACGCAGCTCGTGGCGCCGGTGCGCGTGGGTGACGGCGCCACCATCGGCGCCGGCACCACGGTCACGCGCGACGTGGAGGCGGGCGCGCTGGCGATCAGCCGGGTGGAGCAGAGGGCGGTGAAGGGGTGGAAGCGACCCAAAAAGCAGTGAAACAGCTACAAGCGACAAGCTACAAGCGACAAGCTACAAGCGACAAGCTACAAGAGACGAGCAACAAGCAACAAGGAGATAGCCTGAGTATATGGCACAACGAATAATTATCCGGGCGCGCCATTTCTGTAAGATGACTAAGCCCAGAGTTGTTTCGCCTTGTGGCTTGTTGCTTATGGCTTGTAGCTGATCCTCCCCATGCGCATCGGCTACTACCAATTCCGCCCCCAGTTCGGGCGTGTATCGCAGAACCTGCTGACCATCACCACCGCGTTGCGCGAGGCGGTGGCCGATCTGCTCGTGCTGCCGGAGCTGGCCTTCACCGGCTACTACTTCCGGGATAGGGCGGAGGCGTACAGGCTGGCGGAGGATCCCGATGACTCGCCGGTGTTCGAAGCGCTCAAGGCGCTGTGCCGGGAAAAACGGTTTCATATCGTCACCGGGTTTGCGGAACGGCGCGGCGCGAACTGTTATAACAGCGCCGCGCTGTTGGGGCCGGATGGGCTGATTCATGTCTACCGGAAGCTGCACCTGTTCCACGACGAGCGGCAATGGTTCGATCCGGGCGATGTTCCGCTGCGCGTGCTGAGCATCTCCGGGGCCCGCGTCGGCATCATGGTGTGCTATGACTGGGCCTTTCCCGAGGTCGCGCGCAGCCTGGCGCTGCATGGCGCCGAGATCATCTGCCACCCCGCCAACCTGGTGCTGTCGTTCTGCCAGCAAACCATGCTGACGCGATCCCTTGAAAATCACGTCTATGCGGTGACCGCGAACCGGTACGGAACCGACTCGCGCCCGCAGGGCAGACTCAGGTTCACCGGTAGGAGCCAGATCGCGGGGCCCGACGGCAAGTGTCTGCATCGCGCGCCCGCGCAACGCAATGAGTTGTTTGTCATGGATGTCGATCTCGCGATCGCACGCGACAAGCACATCACGCCGTTGAGTGACTTGTTCGCGGATCGGAGACCGGAGTGGTACGCGGAATTGACGCGATGAGAAGTGACGAACCGCATGCCAGGACAAATAGTCGAGGCAAGTGGCTGGCAAGAAAGAATGGTGCCGAAGATCCAATTAAATGGTTCAGAATTCATCGCGAACGATATTTGACAATGGCGAAATGGAAGCCAACCTGCGTTAAGCCACCAGCCACCAGCCACCAGCCACCAGCCACCAGCCACCAGCCACCAGCCACCAGATTCGAGAGGTACAGGATGATCATCTCCACGGCGGACTTGTACGACGCCCATGAAAGCGAGGTGCTAGTCGTCCTGCCCGGGTTTGTGAATTACGGCGGGCGCCGGAGTTTTCACGGCCCCATCACGACCATCAAGGTGCACGAGGACAATTCCCTCGTGCGCAGTGCGCTGGAAAAGCCTGGCAATGGACATGTGCTGGTGGTGGACGGCGGCGGCTCGTTGCGTTGCGCCCTCGTGGGCGACAAACTCGCGGAACTGGGCCGCGACAACGGCTGGGCGGGTGTAATCGTTCATGGCTGCATCCGCGATTCCGCGCAGATCGGCCGCATGGATTTCGGCGTGCAGGCGCTGGGCACAAACCCGCGCCGGAGCGTCAAACGCGGAGACGGCCAGCGGGATATCCCGGTGACATTTCATGGAGTTACGTTCGCGCCGGGTGCATTCATCTATGCTGATGACGACGGTATGCTGGTGGGCGCGGCGAATTGGTTGTAGCGGCGGGGTGGTAAAATGGCGGGAATCTTGGCACGCGAAATCCGGTCAAATACCGTACAACCTATTGGGCATCTGCCCGGGAGTCGAGACATGAAACACTCGTTGCACCATTTCGTCGTCCTGACAGCGGCGATCTGTCTCGCGCCGCAGGCGTGGGCGGACTGCGATCGTTCCGGCACCAGCGGGGAGGAAGTCATGGGTACCTTGGTAGGCGCCGCGCTGGGCGGACTGGTGGGATCCCAGATCGGACACGGCACCGGCCGGAAGGTGGCGATAGGCGCGGGTGTGGTCGCCGGTGGTTACCTCGGCAACCGCATCGGCAACAAGCTGAGCTGCCAGGACCAGGAATACCATTACGACACGACCCAGAGCACGCTGGAGTACAAGCCCACCGGCGGCACCGCGGCGTGGGTCAACCCTGATACCGGGCATGCCGGAAGCGTCACCCCGACAAAGACCTACATCTCCGCGAACGGGGCGCCGTGCCGCGACTTCACGCAGACCATCACCGTGGATGGCCAGCGCGAAGACATCCGGGCCACCGCCTGCCGCCAGCCGGACGGGACCTGGCAGATAGTCGAAAGCTGATTGGAGCACGGCATGGCGCGATGCGGAATTCCGCATTGCCGTGTCGAATCCCCCGGGCGCGAGGCGTTGCCGCTGGTTTCCGGAGAAGGGTTGCGCCGGCCGTGCAGGACCCGATCACGTTCTACCAGGAAATCTTCGCCGAGTTCGGCGCCGTGACCGCGCGCCGGATGTTCGGCGGGCTGGGCATCTATCACCAGGGGATCATGTTCGCCATCGTGTTCGACGACGTGCTTTACCTGAAGTGCAACGAGGTCAATGCTCACGTATTCCTTTCGCGCGGACTGCAACGGTTCACCTATTCAAAGGGGGGCAGGAACATCCCGCTTTCCTATTACCAGGCGCCGGACGAGATCGTGGACGATCCGCAGGAAGCGGCAGCGTGGGCGCGCCGCGCCTTCGAGACCGCGATGGCGGACAACGCCGGGCGGCGGCTTGAGAAAAGACCCCGCAACCGGAGGCGCCCGTCCGCTGCTACGTCGAAAAAGCCGGGACGGCGACGCTGATGCGCAAGACTTCGGCGCGATTCCGGCAACCAGCGGCGGTACGGGGCGGCATCCGCCCGGCGATGCCGGACGACGCCCGAGCCATCGTCGCCATCTACAATCATTACATCGTTGACTCCATCGTCACTTTCGAAGAGCAGCCGCTGAAACCCGCCGAAATGGCGCGGCGCATCCGCTCCGTGCTCCCTTCCCTGCCGTGGCTGGTGATCGAGCATGAAGGAGGCGTCGCCGGTTATGCCTATGCCTCGCCGTGGCGTGCCCGCTCGGCTTACCGATACACGGTGGAGACCACGATCTATCTCGATTCCCGCTTCGCCGGAATGGCACTCGGCGAAAAACTTTATCGCGCGTTGCTCGACGATCTGCGCCGGCGCAATCTGCATCGGGCCTATGGCGTGATTTCGCTGCCGAATCCGGCCAGCGTCGCGCTGCATGAAAAGTGCGGATTCACAAAGGCCGGACACCTTTCCGAGATCGGATGGAAGCTCAAGCGCTGGGTGGATGTGGGTTATTGGGAACTGAAACTTTGAAGATTGAATCGCCGCGGCGCGCGCGCCATACCTATGTTCAACATCTCGCCGGTACGCCGGAACAGGTGTTTCCGCTGTTATGCCCGGTGCGTGAGTGCGACTGGTCGCCCGGCTGGGATCCCCTGCTGGTAGTGAGCCAGTCCGGCGTCGCGGAGCCGGATTGCGTATTCATCACGCCGGCGGAGCCGCACAACGCCGTCTGGTACGTGACGCGCCACGAGCCGGACAACGGCTTCGTGGAGATGTTGAAGATCACGCCGGAGGTGACCGCGTGCCGCCTCACCATCCAGCTGCGCGCCGTCCCCGGTGGCTGCACTGCGGAAGTGACCTACTGCCACACGAGCCTCGGCCCGGCCGGGGACGCCTTTGTGGCGGCTTTTACCGCGGACCATTACACCGGCTTCATGCTGGTATGGGAGGCGGAACTCAATACATACCTTGGCAAGAGCCGAAGGATAAAAGTGGAAAGTAAAAAGTAAAAAGGCAGGGCTCCCTGTACATCAGGGTTACGGCATGGAGTCGCGACTAAATGCCGACGCAACCCGGCGGGTTAATACGATTCAGGCTCCCCTTTTTCACTTTGCACTTTTCACTTTCAACTCTTTGCCCGCGCCTCAGGTAAACAAGTCCATCTGATTCAGAAGCACAGCCTGCGCCGCCGCCAGCCGCGCCACCGGCACGCGGAACGGCGAGCAGGAGACGTAGTCCAGTCCCGCCGACTGGAAAAACTGGATAGACTCCGGGTCGCCGCCGTGCTCGCCGCAGACGCCGCACTTGAGCTTGGGTTTTGCTCCGCGCCCGCGCGTTACGGCCATTTCCACCAGTTGCCCGACGCCCACGGCGTCCAACGTCTGGAACGGGTTTCGATCGAGCAGGTTCTTTTCCAGATACCCGGGCATGAAGCTGGCAATGTCGTCGCGGCTGAATCCCAGCGTCATCTGGGTCAGGTCGTTGGTGCCGAAGCTGAAGAAATCCGCGTGCAAGGCGATCTGATCGGCGGTCAGCGCGGCGCGGGGTATCTCGATCATTGTGCCGATGGGAACGTGCAGCACACCCCTGAATTTGCGGCGCCGGCAGACCTCGGCGATGGTCCGCTCCGTCAGCTCCCGCAGCAGGGCCAGTTCCCGATCCACGCCCACCAGCGGGATCATGATCTCCGGTAGCGCGCGGACGCGCCGGCGCCGGCAGTTGATCGTCGCTTCGACGA
The DNA here is from genome assembly GCA_016179185.1 of Gammaproteobacteria bacterium. Lineage (GTDB taxonomy): Bacteria > Pseudomonadota > Gammaproteobacteria > Eutrophobiales > Eutrophobiaceae > 2-02-FULL-61-13. Next base: position 8,081 of record JACORW010000038.1, read on the forward strand.
TGGCGGTAACCTGCATCTCCAGCACCTCGGGGAACGTCACGGTCAGCCGGCAGCCGCGGTGCCCGAGCATGGGGTTGATCTCGTGTAATTGTTCCACGCGCCGCCGCACCTGCTCCACCGGCACGTTCATTGCCTGGGCCATCTGCTGCTGCGCGGCCGGCGTCTGCGGCAGAAATTCGTGCAGCGGCGGGTCCAGCAGCCGGATGGTCACGGGCAATCCGTCCATGGCGCGGAATATCCCCTCGAAGTCCCGGCGCTGGAACGGCAGCAGTTTCTTCAGCGCCGCGCGCCGGCCTTTCTCGTCTTCGGCCAGGATCATCTCGCGCATCGCGGTGATGCGCTGTTCGCCGAAGAACATGTGCTCGGTACGGCACAGCCCGATCCCCTCCGCGCCGAATTTGCGCGCAGCCTTCGCGTCCGCGGGCGTGTCGGCGTTGGTCCGGATCACAAGTTTACGCGTGCGATCGGCCCAGCTCATCAGCGTGCGGAACTCATCGGTAAACACCGGCGGGCGCTTGGGCACATCGCCGAGCATTACCTCGCCGCTGCCGCCGTCTATGCTGATGATGTCACTGCCGGTCAGGGTCTGGCCGCGGACGGTCAACCTCCGGGCCGCCTCGTCAATCTGCAGCTCCGCCGCGCCGGTGATGCAGCATTTGCCCCAGCCGCGCGCCACCACGGCCGCGTGGCTGGTGGAGCCGCCGGTGGAAGTCAGGATCCCCTCGGCCGCGTGCATGCCCTGGATATCCTCCGGGCTGGTCTCGCGCCGCACCAGGATGACTTTTGTGCCGTCGGAGGCGCGCTCCACGGCCTCGTCGGCGGTGAACACCGGTACGCCGGAAGCGGCGCCGGGCGAGGCCGGCAATCCGCGGGTCAGCACCGTGCGGCGGGCGCGGTGGTCGAAGGACGGCAACAGCAACTGGTCGAGATCGTTGGGCGGCACGCGCAGCAGCGCCGTGCGCTGCGTAATGAGCCGTTCGCGCACCATGTCAACGGCGATACGCACCGCGGCGGGACCGGTGCGCTTGCCGGTCCGCGTCTGCAGGATGTAGAGCTCGCCGCGCTCGATGGTGAACTCGACGTCCTGCATTTCCCGGTAATGATTCTCCAACGTGTGTTTCACGCGGAGCACCTGGCGGTACAGTTCCGGTTTCCAGCGGCGCATGTCGGCCACCGGTTGCGGCGTGCGAATGCCGGCGACAACATCCTCGCCCTGGGCATCAATCAGGAATTCGCCGTAGAGATCGTTCGCGCCCGAGGTCGGGTCGCGGGTGAACGCGACACCGGTGCCGGAGTCACTGTCCATGTTGCCGAATACCATGGTCTGGACGTTGACGGCGGTACCCAGCAGACCGCGGATGTTGTGGATGCGGCGATAAGCCACGGCCCGGGCCGTGTTCCAGGAGCGAAACACGGCCTCGATGGCAAGTTCCAGTTGCTGCATCGGGTCGCCGGGGAAGTTGCGGCCGGCGTGTTTCCGGTACACGTGCCGGTAGGCACGGATGAGCTCGTCAAGCCCCTCCGCATCCAGTTCCGTGTCGTGGGTGACGCCGAATTTCTTCTTGACCGCCGTGAATGCGTTCTCGAACTCCGCGTGCGGAACATTCATGACCACGTCGCCGAACATGTGGATGAGGCGGCGCAGCGCGTCCAGCGCAAAACGGCGATTGCCGGTGGCCCGGGCAAGGCCGGCCACGGACTCGGCATTCAGGCCCAGGTTGAGCACCGTGTCCATCATGCCCGGCATGCTGACCGCGGCGCCGCTGCGCACCGAAACCAGCAGTGGATTGGTGCCGGCACCGAAGGACTTGCCCGTCTCCTGTTCGAGTCGTGCGAGATAGGCGCGCACCTCGTCCATGAGGCCGGCGGGCAGGCGGCCCCCGTTCTGCTGGTATTCCGCGCAGCAGTGTGTCGTGATGATGAAACCCGGCGGCACCGGAAGGCCGATGCCGGTCATTTCTGCGAGGTTCGCCCCCTTGCTGCCGAGCACATCGCGTAACGACCTGCCGCCCTCCGTGTGCCCGGGGCTGAAGTAGTAGATGCGCTTGGCCGCGCCGGGCTGGTTCGACTGTGACATCGGCTCCCCCTCGTGCGGCGGGAACAAACTGCAAAGGAACGGCTATTCTACCCAGAGTTCCATGAATTCATTTACCGGCATGGACTCAAGCTTCCCCTGATCATTGCATACCGACATGATGCGCTCGGTCCGCGCCGCATCGAACCGTGTCAGCAGGTTGGCGCGGCACTTTTCCACCAGCACCGGGATGCCCTCGGCGCGGCGGCGCCGGTGGCCGATGGGATAGTCCACGGCCACGCGGCCGGTATCGGAGCCGTCCCTGAAGAATATCTGGATGGCATTGCCGATGGCGCGCTTGTCCGGGTCCAGGTAATCCGCGCTGAACTGCCTGTTCTCGCGCACTTCCATTTTCCCGCGCAGCGCGTCCACGCGCGGGTCGGCGGCGACTTTGTCTTCGTAGTCGTCGGCGGTGAGCCGGCCGAAAATGAGCGGCACCGCGACCATGTACTGGAGGCAGTGATCGCGATCCGCGGGATTGGCCAGCGGCCCGGTCTTGTCAATGATGCGCGCGCCGGCTTCCTGCGTCTCAATGACGATCTTGCCAGTGTCGTTCATCCGGTTGCGCACTTTCGGGTGCAGCGCCAGCGCACATTCCACGGCGGTCTGGGCATGGAACTCGGCGGGAAACGAGATCTTGAACAGCACCTGTTCCATCACATAGGACGCGAACGGACGTTTCACCACCAGCGGGTTCCCCTTGAACAGCGCGTCCTGGAAACCCCAGGTCTTCGCGGTCAGCGCGGACGGATAGCCCATCTCGCCGGTCAGCGAGATGAGGGCGTGGCGCACGGCGCGGCTGGTGGCGTCCCCGGCAGCCCAGCTCTTGCGCGAACCGGTGTTCGGCGCATGGCGGTACGTGCGCAGGGCGCCGCCGTCGATCCACGCGTTGGATACGGCGTTGATGATCTGCTCGCGCGTGCCCCCCAGCATGCGCGTCACCACCGCGGTGCTGGCGATGCGCACCAGCAGCACGTGATCCAGTCCGACCCGGTTGAAGCTGTTCTCCAGTGCCAGCACGCCCTGGATCTCATGGGCCTGGATCATGGCCGTCAGCAAATCACCCACGGTCAGCGGCTGCTGTTTCTGCGCCCGATTGCGGCGGCTCAGATAGTCGGCCACCGCGAGGATGCCACCCAGGTTGTCGGAGGGATGGCCCCATTCCGCGGCGAGCCAGGTGTCATTGAAGTCCAGCCAGCGGATCATGGCGCCGATGTTGAACGCGGCGGTAACCGGGTCGAGCTCGAAACCGAGCCCGGGCACGCGGGCGCCGCCTTTCATCTCCGCGCCGGGGACCAGCGGCCCCAGCAGCCTGGTGCAGGCCGGATATTTGAGCGCCAGGATGCCGCAGCCGAGGGTATCCATCAGGCAATAGTGCGCCGTCTCGCGGGCCTCTTGGCCGTCAGCCCTGAAGGTCAGCACGTAGTCGGCAATGTCCTGCAGCAGTTTGTCGGGCTCGGGGCGGCGTGTGTCGCGGATGCCGATGTGGCTCATAGGCGATGCACTTTGGTTTCGGGTTTGAGTTTGGGTTACGGGCCTTGGACGTGAACGAAAGTGGCTAGTGGCTGGTGGCTAGTGGCTGGCAAGAAAGAACGTGGCAGAAGAGCCAATCAACTGCTTCTGAATTCCGCAATAATGATATTTGACAGGTGCGAAACAGATGGCACGCTGTATTTAGCCACCAGCCACCAGCCACCAGCCACCAGCCACCAGCCACCAGCCACCAGCCACCAGCCACCAGCCACTCGTCACTTCCTTTCCTCTATGGGAACGAACGTCAAATTCTCCGGCCCGGTGTAATTCGCGCTGGGGCGGATGATCTTGCCGTCCTCGCGCTGCTCGATGACGTGCGCGGCCCAGCCGGTCACACGCGAGATTACAAAGATCGGCGTGAACATCGCGGTGGGGATGCCCAGCATGTGGTAGGACACCGCCGAGTACCAGTCCAGGTTCGGGAACATCTGCTTCTCGCGCCACAATGCCGACTCGATTCTCTCGGCGACGTTGTAGAGCGTCATGTCGCCGGCCCGTTCAGCGAGACGCCGGGCAACACCCTTGATGATCACGTTGCGCGGATCGGAGAGGGTGTACACGGGATGCCCGAAGCCGATGACGATTTCCTTGCGCGTGAGGCGCTGCACGATGTCGGCCTCGGCCACATCGGGGGTCGCATAACGTTGCTGGACTTCCAGTGCCACCTCGTTCGCGCCGCCGTGTTTCGGGCCGCGCAGCGCGCCGATGGCGCCGGTGACGGCGGAGTAGATGTCCGAGCCGGTGCCGGCAATGACGCGCGCCGCGAACGTGGACGCATTGAACTCATGTTCGGCGTAGAGGATCAGCGAGGTGTGCATGGCGCGCACCCACTCTGCGGACGGCGCCGTGCCGTTCAGCAGGCGCAGGAAATGCCCGCCGATGCTGTCCTCCGGCGCGTCCAGCCCGATGCGGCGACCATGGTTCGCGAAGTGATGCCAGTAACACAGCATGGAGCCGAACGAGGCAGTGAGCCGGTCGGCGATGTCGCGCGCCTCCGCCGCCGTGGGCTGCGGCGATTCCGGCGCGACGGCACCCAGCACCGAGCAGCCCGTGCGCATCACGTCCATGGGATGCGTTGACTTCGGCAGCAATTCCAGCGCGGCGAGCACGCCCGCCGGCGGATTGCGCAGACCGTGCAGCTTCTGCTTGTAAGCGGTTACTTCCGCTCTATTCGGCAGTTTGCCGTGGATTAGCAAGTGTGCGATCTCCTCGAACTCGCACGTCTCGGCGACGTCAAGAATGTCGTAACCCCGATAATGCAGGTCGTTGCCGGTGCGGCCCACGGTGCACAGCGCGGTGTTGCCCGCCACGACGCCGGACAGGGCCACGGATTTTTTCGGCTTCGGCATTGCCGCGGGTTGCTCGCTCATTCCGGTTCCTCCTTCGAGAACAGCGCATCCAGTTTCTGTTCGTAGGCGTGGTAGCCCAGGATGTCGTACATCTCCTCCCGTGTCTGCATGATGTCCAGGACGCTGCGCTGGTGTCCGTCCCTTCGCACCACCTCGTAAAATCGCATGGCGCCCTTGTTCATGGCCCGATAAGCACCGCAACAGTAGAGCACGATGTCCACGCCGGCCGCACCCAGCTCCGGCGTCGAGAACAGCGGTGTCTCCCCGAACTCGGTGATGTTGGCCAGGATCGGAACATTCACCGCGGCGCGGAATTCCCGGTACTGCTCCAGCGTCGTGAGCGCTTCCGGGAAGATCATGTCCGCGCCGGCGGCGACGCAGTTCATGGCGCGTTCAATGGCGGCGTTCATGCCTTCCACTGCAACGGCATCGGTGCGTGCCATGATCACGAAGCCCGGATCGGTGCGCGCATCCACGGCGGCCTTGATCCGATCCACCATTTCCGCCTGCGGCACGATGGCCTTGCCCGGGCGGTGACCGCAGCGTTTCGCCGCCACCTGGTCCTCGATGTGCATGCCCGCGGCGCCGGCCTTGATCAGGCTGCGCGTGGTGCGGGCGATGTTGAATGCGCCGCCGAAGCCGGTGTCCACGTCCACGAGCAGCGGCAGCGCGCACACGTCCGTGATGCGGCGGATGTCCATGAGCAGATCCTCGAGACCGCTGATGCCGAGGTCGGGTAGCCCCAGCGAGTTTGCGGCGAGGCCGCCGCCGGAAAGATAGATCGCCCTGTGCCCGGCGCGTTCGGCCATGCGCGCGGCCAGCGCGGTGATGGTGCCGACCACCTGCAGGGGCTTGTGTACTTTAACTGCATCGCGCAGGCGCGCGCCGGGTGAGTCAATCATTGGATTGCTCCTTTGCTCCAAGCATCAAGAATTTCGGGGCGGACGGGTCCTGTCGCCGGGACTGCCTGTTGTGGGGCCGGCTTTACGCCGGCCCACCATTTGGCCGGGATAAACCCGGCCCCACAAGGAAATGGAGATCCGGCAAGCCCTTACGCTGCGCGCGGATGGAACGACCCGGCGCCACCCGTCCGGTTTGCAATCCGCAAGAAACAAATTGTCGCCCGCGATTAACCCGTCCCCATGAGTCTGCACATGCATCTCATCCGTCCTGTGGGGCCGGCTTTATGCCGGCCGGGTATTTTTCACCTTGCGCCGCCAATTGTTTCTCGATGCTGCGCCGCGCACTGCCGATGTGGCGGCGCATCAGCATCTCTGCCAGTTCCTCGTCGTGCTGCTCGATGGCCTCGGTGATGGCGCGGTGTTCTGCGAGGGCACGCTGGGGCCGGGACGCCACGAGGCTCGAGCGGTAACGGAACATGCGCACCAGGTGATACAGCTCGCCGCACAGAAAACTGGTGATACGCGCATTACCGCTGCCGCGGATGATGCGGTAATGGATGTCGAAATCCCCTTCGCGCTGGTAATACTCGCTGCCGCCGGCGGCCTCGATCTGGCGTTCGTGGGCATCCAGCAGGGCCTTGAGGTCGGCGACTTCCGCATCGCCCATGTTGCGCGCGGCGAGCCGCGCCGCCATGCCTTCCAGCGCTTCGCGCATTTCGTAGATCTCCGAGAGTTGCGCCGCGTCCAGCGTAACCACGCGGGCGCCGGCATGGGGCACGCGGGTGACGAGGTGGAGACCTTCGAGGCGCCGGATGGCCTCGCGCAGGGGGCCCCGGCTGACGTCGAAACGCCGGGCCAGCACCTGTTCGTTGACCCTTGCACCGGCGGGGATCTCGCCCCGGACCACGGCGGTGATCAGGGCCTCGCTGAGCCGGTCCGAAAGGGTCCGGGCGTTTTGTTCCGCCGGCAGGGGGAATAGGGGGCTGATGACCATATATGTCGACACTTTGACATTAAGTAGTGAGAAGTGGAAGGTGAAAAGTGAAAATATGGTAAGTTTGTCGACAAAATAGCCAAATTGAGCAGCCTGTGGCTCAGAAGCTGGGCGGTGTGCAGGCACTTACTAACACGCAAGACTCTTTCCCCACGTTGCGGAATCGGTGGGGAATACGGCTGTTGAACAGGTAGGCGTCCCCGGGGCCGAGAACCTGCGCTTCATCCCCCACGGTCACTTCCAGGTGCCCGCTGATGATGACGCCTCCCTCCTCGGCGTCATGGCGGATCATGGTGCGGCCGGTGTCGGCGCCCGGCGCATACCGCTCCAGCAGCATCTGCAGCCTGGTCTCCGCAGCGCCCGCGCCCACCTGGCGATAGGAAATGAGCCCGCTGCCGATCTCGGTCAGCTCCGCATTGCGATAAAAGGCGCGGGCCGGCTGGGTTATTTCCAGGCTGAAAAAGTCCGCCACGGAAATGGGGAAGGCCTCGAGGATGTTCTTCAGCAGGCCGAGTGACGGGCGCGTCTTGCCCTTCTCGATAAGGCAGATCATCGCGTTGCTGACGCCACAGCGCTTCGCCAATTGCCGCTGGGACAGGTCGTGCATCTGACGCACCTTTTTGAGCCGCGCCCCCACGTCTTCCATCTCTCCTCCTCATAAACTTCCGAATGGGGTCAGACCCCCCAAAAAAAGGGGTCTGATCCCATCGCGCACCATCGCGCAAGGACAGTTAAACCGTTAAATAAGACTTAATTCTGCGCGCAGAGGGTGTTATGGATCAACAGCTTGGGAATGACGGTTTAAATATTGTTAAGCCGGCGTCAATCCCGTAGGCTTTGCCGCGATTTTTCCCACTTGTCCCTTTAAACAGCGAGAAAAACCTTATGCAGAGCGCCATGGAGCCGGTTCCCCTGGGCGATGCCGGCGTGGAACTGACCCATTCCTTCAATCTGCGGCCCTTCTGGATGCCGTTCACGTCCAACCGCGCGTTCAAGCAGAAGCCGCGCCTGATTTCCTCCGCGTCCGGTCATTACTACTTCACGCCTGACGGCCGGCGCCTGTTCGACAGTTTCTCCGGGCTGTGGACCACGGGGCTCGGCCATTGCCATCCGAAGATCGTGGAAGCAGTGCAGAAGCAGGTGGCGCGCCTCGACTATTCCATGGCGTTTCAGGTCTCCCACCCAGGCGCATTCGAGCTCGCGGAAAAGGTCGTGGATATTGCGCCGGGGGGATTCGATCACTGTTTCTTCGTGAACTCCGGCTCCGAGGCCGTGGACACGGCGCTGAAGATCGCCATCGCTTACCACCGTGCCAAGGGCGAGGGGACGCGCACGCGCATCATCGGCCGTGAGCGCGGCTATCACGGGGTCAATTTCGGCGGCATGTCCGTGGGCGGCATGCCCGCGAACCGCAAGATGTTCAACGGCTCGCTGCTGCCCAACGTCACGCACCTCGCGCATACGCATCTGCCGGAAAAAAACGCCTTCACGCGCGGGCAGCCCGTCCATGGTGCACATCTTGCCGATGAGCTGGAACGCTTTGTCACGTTCTACGACGCCTCCAACATCGCCGCAGCGATCGTGGAGCCGGTGGCCGGTTCTGCTGGTGTGCTGGTGCCGCCGGTCGGCTACCTGGAAAAACTGCGCGAGATCTGCACGCGCCACGGCATATTGCTGATCTTCGACGAGGTCATCACCGGCTTTGGCCGTGTGGGCGCCGCGTTCGCGTCCGAGCGCTTCAACGTGAAGCCCGACATCATCACCGTGGCCAAGGGCATCACCAACGGCGTCATTCCGATGGGTGCCGTACTGGTGGGCAGAGAGATCCACGATGCCTTCATGAACGGCCCGGAACACCTGGTGGAATTTTTTCACGGCTACACCTACTCCGGCCACCCGGTCGCCACGGCCGCGGGACTGGCGGCGCTGGATGCCTATCGTGAAGTAGGCGCATTTGCCCGGGCGCGATCGCTGGAGCAGTCGTTCGAGGATGCCATACATGCGCTGCGCGATGCACCCCATGTCGCGGACATCCGCAACTTCGGCCTCATGGGTTGCGTGGAACTGGCGCCGCGTCCGGACGAGCCCGGCGCCCGCGGCATGGAAGCGCACGTGAAGTGCTTCGAGGCCGGTCTCGTGGTGCGCAACGGTATGGACAATATTTCCTTCTCACCGTTCCTGAATTCCACGCCCGATGAGTTCGTGCAGACCTTCGACACGCTGCGGTGCGTGTTGAAGACCGTGAATTGATTGAAAATCATGGGGTCAGGATCGTTGAAATCCCGTGGGGCCGGGTTTATCCCGACCAAAGATGAGGGCCGGCATAAAGCCGGCCCCACCGAGAATTCAGAAGCTGCTCCCATGATTTTGGGCCATTGGATCAACGGCCGCGCCGTGGTGGACACGGGCCGTTTGCTGAACCTGACCAATCCGGCCACGGGAAAAATCATCCGCCAGGTGGCGGCGGCTTCCCGCGCCACGGTGGAGCAGGCCATCGCTGCGGCCGAGGCCGCGTTCCCGGCCTGGCGCGACACGCCGCCCTTGAAGCGCGCCCGCGTGCTGTTCCGTTTCAAGCAATTGCTGGAAGAGCGCGCCGACGAAGTGATCGCGCTGATCACCGAGGAACACGGCAAGGTGATGGACGACGCCCGCGGGGAATTTCTGCGTGGAGTGGAAATCGTGGAATACGCCTGCGGTGCGCCGGAATTTCTGAAGGGAGAGCACAGCAAGAACGCCGGCCTATTCGTGGACTGCTGGGCCGAGCTGCAACCCCTTGGGGTCGTGGCCGGCATCACCCCGTTCAACTTCCCGGCCATGGTGCCCATGTGGATGTATCCCATGGCGATTGCCTGCGGCAACACCTTTGTGCTCAAGCCCTCGGAGAAGGACCCCAGCGCGTCCATAATGATTGCGGAGTTCTTCAAAGAGGCCGGATTTCCGGACGGCGTGTTCAACGTCGTCAACGGCGACAAGGAAGCGGTGGATACGCTGCTCACCGACCCGCGCGTGCAGGCCGTGAGTTTCGTCGGCTCCACGCCCATCGCTGAATACATTTACCGCACCGGCACGGTCCACGGCAAACGCGTGCAGGCCCTGGGCGGCGCGAAGAATCACGCCGTCGTCATGCCCGATGCCGACATTGATAACGCCGTCAGCGCGCTGATGGGCGCGGCCTACGGTTCCTGCGGCGAGCGCTGCATGGCGATCTCGGTGGCCGTGTGTGTCGGCGACGCGGTGGCCGACCAGGTCGTCGGCAAGCTCGCCGAACGCGTGCGCGCGCTGCGTATCGGCCCCGGTACGGATCGCAACAACGACATGGGTCCGCTGATCACCACCGCGCATCGCGACAAGGTGAAAGGCTATGTGGATCTCGGTGTCAGTGAAGGCGCGCAACTGGTGGTGGATGGCCGCGGCCTGCGCGTACCCGGCCATGAGCAAGGTTTTTTCCTCGGCGGTTGCCTGTTCGATCATGTGCGACCGGATATGCGCATCTACCAGGAGGAGATCTTCGGGCCGGTGCTGTGCGTGGTACGCGCGGAGTCCATGCAGGAAGCCATGGCACTGATTGACGCCCATGAATACGGCAACGGGACCTGCATCTTCACCCGCGACGGTGGCCTGGCGCGCTGGTTCACTGATCAGATCAAGGTCGGCATGGTGGGAATCAACGTGCCGCTGCCGGTGCCCGTGGCGAGTCACAGCTTCGGCGGCTGGAAGCGATCCCTGTTCGGCGATCTCTATGCCTACGGCCCGGACTCGGTGCGCTTCTACACGCGCCGCAAGACCATCACCCAGCGCTGGCCGGACGATACGCGCGAAAAAGCACAGTTCTCCTTTCCGACGAATCACTAGACGGAGATCGGAACGGGCGGGGTCTGACCCCGTTTTGTGGGGTCAGACCCCAATCATCACCGACGCGGAAGGAACTGGGGACAGAGCACGATTGTCGTCCCTGGTCATGAGTTATCGTATGCTCCTTCACGGCAATCGTGCTCTGTCCCCAACTATTCGGAAAGGATCAAGTCATGCAGATAGCCAACAACGTCTTCCTCATCACTGGCGGCGCCTCCGGTCTCGGCGCCGCTGTGGCACGCATTCTTGTCGCCGCGGGCGGTCGCGTCGTGCTGGCGGATCTGAATCGCGATTCCGGCGAAGCGCTGGCAAAGGAACTGGGCAACGGCGCGCGATTCCAGGTCACCGACGTGACCAACCCGGACAGCGCCAAGGCGGTAGTAGATTTGGCCGTGAGCACCTTTGGCGGATTGCATGGTCTCGTGAACTGCGCCGGCATCGGCTGGGGCGAGAAGACCGTGGGCAAGGACGGCCCGCACAAACTGGAGACCTTTGCCCGTGTCATTAACGTCAACCTGGTGGGCACGTTCAACATGATCCGTCTCGCCGCGGACGCCATGGCGAAGGGCGCGGCCAATAGCGACGGGGAGCGCGGCGTGATCATCAACACCGCCTCCGTGGCGGCCTTCGACGGCCAGATCGGCCAGGCCGCGTACTCGGCCTCGAAGGCCGGTGTGGCCGGCATGACCCTGCCCATTGCCCGTGATCTCGCGCGCAACGGCATTCGCGTCAACACTATCGCCCCGGGGATTTTCGAAACCCCGATGATGCACGGCCTGCCGCCGGAAGTGCAGGAGTCGCTGGGCAAGTCCGTGCCGTTTCCGGCGCGCCTCGGCCGCCCGGAGGAATATGCGGCGCTCGCGCGGCATATCATCGAAAATGCATACCTGAACGGCGAGACGATCCGCCTCGACGGCGCGCTGCGCATGGCGGCCAAATAGAATCGCCGATCAGCAAGGATGCGCATCCGGTACCCAGTGGACGTATCCGGCTGGCTGAACTACATTGGTACGAGGCGCACGGTATTGGCAGAAAGGAAATCAAGCCGAAACGGTATCTGGATTGAAGCCATGAAACGACACAAGTCAGCAGCATCGCAATTTGTAGTGTGCATCAAGAACGAGGGTTACCCTTCGTCGCTGGAACTGCACAAGATTTACTGCGTGATTCAGGATGAGGACGCAGCGGAGGAAGGGGGATGTCCGCGTGATTGATGAAAGCGGCGAGGATTATTTGTACCCGGCCAATTGGTTCGTGGAAGTGAAGCTTCCTCAGGCGCTACAAAAGTCGCTCCTGCAGGCCGCGTGATCTCCGACCCCGTTGTCATCGTCGCCGCGAAGCGCACCCCGCTGGGTGCGTTCCAGGGACAATTCAGTTCCGTGTCTGCCCCGCAACTGGCTTCTGCGGCCATCGCAGCGGCTGTTGAGCAGTCGGACCTCAAGGGCACCGACATCAACGAGGCGATCTTCGGCTGTGTATTGCCGGCCGGCGTCGGCCAGGCGCCCGCGCGCCAAGCGGTGCTTGGCGCGGGACTGCCGCGCTCATTGCCGTCCACGACGGTCAACAAGGTCTGTGGCTCGGCGATGAAGGCAACGATGCTGGGGTTCGACCAGATCCGTGCCGGCGCTGCCGACATTGTGCTGACCGGCGGCATGGAATCCATGACCAATGCGCCGTACCTGCTGCCCAAGGCGCGCGGCGGCTACCGCCTCGGCCATGGGCAGATGCTGGATCACATGTTCTACGATGGATTGCAGAACCCCTACGACAACGAATTGATGGGCGTGTTCGCGGAAAAGTGCGCGGAGAAGTACAGCTTCAGTCGTGCGGAGCAGGATGCGTTCGCAGCGGAATCCGTGCGCCGCGCGCAGCGGGCCGTCACGGGCGGTGAATTCAAGGACGAGATCGCCCCGGTGAAGGTGGCGTCGAAGAAAGGCGAGCAGGTGATCGATCAGGATGAGACGGCGATGCAATGCGACATCGCCAGGATCCCAACCCTGAAGCCCGCGTTCAAAAAAGACGGCACCGTGACGCCGGCAAATTCCTCTTCGATTTCGGACGGCGCCGCAGCGTTGATCCTGATGCGCGAGTCGGAGGCGCAGAAACGCGGCGTAAAACCACTCGCGCGGGTGCTGGGGCACACATCCTTCGCCCACGAGCCGGAATGGTTCACCACTGCGCCGGTGAGTGCCATTGATAAGTTGCAGCGCAAGCTGGAATGGTCAGAGAAGGATGTGGACCTTTACGAAATCAACGAGGCCTTCGCCGTGGTCACCATGGCAGCCATGCGCGATCTGAAACTGCCCCACGACAAGGTCAATGTGAACGGTGGCGCCTGCGCCCTCGGTCACCCCATCGGGGCCACCGGCGCCCGCATCATCGTGACGCTGCTCTATGCGTTAAAGGCCCACAAGCTGAAGCGCGGCATCGCGAGCCTGTGCATCGGCGGCGGTGAGGCGACGGCGCTGGCGGTCGAGTTGACCTGAATTATCTGCAAGCATTCCCAACGAGTTTCCTGATCGAGGATTCAGGCCACGAAGCTCAATTATGATCCCGAGACGGACTCGCTCTATATCGATCTCGCCGAACGACAAAGCGCCGCGAGCAGGGAAATATCCGATGGCGTGGTCCTGGATTACGATGCCCAGGGAACCCTGGTCGGCATTGATTCCCATGTAAGTAAGATTATCCACCAACGTGTTTTCTTGGCACCTTGTTAGGAGAATGCAGAAGATCTCAAAGGAGGGCCTATCCATTCTCCAAAGTGGCTTAAGGTGCATTGGCGGTACGTGTCAGTCGTGGCCGTCGCCCTCACGTATGCGCCGCTCACGAGACCGGTGATTGCCGATCAAACCAAAGCAGCGGATGACCCGGCACCGATCCGGGCGGCGGCCGAACAGTTTCTGCGTGTGTTCGATGACCTCGACTGGGAGCCGTTCCGGGCGAGCTGGGCAGCGGAGCCGAGTGTGTTCTTCCCGTTTGACGACACGCCCGAGCGCGTGACGGGACGGGCGGCGGTCGAAGCACGCTTCCGCCGCTTGTTCGACGAAACCCGGGCGCGCACACCCGGTCCGCCGTACCTGCACCTGAAACCGAGGGAACTGCGGGTGGAGCGCTACGGCGATGCGGGGCTGGTAACATTCATGCTTGGTGGCCCGGGTGAACGGATCGGGCGGCGCACGCTGTTTTTCGTCCGGGAGAACGGCACGTGGAAGCTGGCTCACCTACACGCCTCGAACGTGGATCAGCCGTGAAGTTGCCCTTACGGGCAGCGCGGTCAGCAGAGCGTTGACCGGAACCGGCAATCAGAGCCTCCCATGCGCTACGCAAGGCTGGCGCGATCCCCTGGTAGTCGTTAACAATATCCCCACAAGCTCATGCTCGAATCTACCTGCCACTGCGGCGCGGTTCAGATCGAAGTGCCAAGAAAGCCGCGCCGGCTGACGAACTGCAATTGTTCCATCTGCAGGCGCTACGGCACGCTGTGGGCGTACTACAAATGCGCCGGGGTGCGCATCCTGGCCAAGCCCGGTTCAACCTCAAGGTATTCCTGGGGCCATAAGCGGCTCAGTTTTGTCCGGTGCAAGACCTGCGGATGCATCATGTATTGGGAGCCAGTGCAGGCCAAAGCCGGCAGCATGATGGGTGTGAACGCGCGGAACTTTGAACCGGGCATGATAGAAGGCGTACGTGTAAGGCGGCTCGACGGAGCATCAACGTGGAAATACCTGGACTGATCCGGATGCTCCGGAATGGGGTGCTGTTCGTTATGCACCAGAAGCATGGGCGTAATGCCTTGCAGTTGTTTATGCTGAACGGAATCGTTCTGTTGACTCACAGGAGAGCGTGAAATGAAAGTGTTGGCCCTGGTATATCCCGGCATGACCCTGCTGGACCTGATCGGCCCCCTTCAGGCGTGGAGTTTCCTGCCCGGCTATGAAGTTCAGTTTGCGTGGCACCGTCCCGGTGCCGTGCCCACGGACTGCGGCCTCAGCGTCAACGCGACCCACAGTTTCGAGAACGCCTGGACTGATCCGGACGTACTCGTGGTCGGCGGCGGCGCGAAGCCCACCCTGGACCTGCTCGGCGATTCCGCCGCCATCGCGTTTCTTGCTGATCGCGGGTCGCGTGCCCGCTGGGTATGCAGTGTCTGCACCGGCTCACTGCTGCTGGGCGCCGCCGGACTGCTGCGAGGTTACCGTGCTTCGGTGCACTGGGGCGCCCGGGAAGCCCTGACGCAATTCGGCGCTGAGCCCAGCAACGAGCGCGTCTGCATCGATCGCAATCGGCTCACTGGTGGCGGCATTACGGCGGGGGTCGACTTCGGTATCACGGTGGCGGGACACTGGGCCGGCGAGGGCATGGGACGGGTTATCGAACTGATCATGGAATACGCGCCCCAACCGCCCTATGGCACGGGCCGCCCGGATCTGGCAGACGCGCAGACTCTCGCCACGGCACGCGTGGCCATGGAGCAGGCGATGACCGGGGCATCCGCGTAGGAGAATCCATGCTTCACTAAGACCGGCCCGATGAAAGGATTGACCATTTCAAGTGCATGCGCCCCACTGAACGAGAGGGCATCCGTTACAAGGTGAAATCGCCATCGTCGTCCTGGCTATTGGCGGGAACGGATGGGCCGCTCCTTCCAACCGATTCGCCGAGGACTCCCGTCGCCATGACCGGCCACAGCAGCATCCTCTGGTCCGACGCATTACCTGAACCGCGCAGAACCCGGCCGTCCCTGGAGAGCCGTGTCACCGCCGACGTGTGCATCATTGGTGCCGGCTATACGGGATTGTGGACGGCGTATTACCTCAAACAACGGGCCCCGCAGACAAAGGTGGTGATACTGGAGGCGGAGATCGCGGGATTCGGTGCCTCGGGCCGCAACGGCGGCTGGGTGTCCGGGAGCCTGGCAAAGCAGCACAAGTATCTTGACGCGCTTTCGGCCGATGACCGTCGCATCGGTTACCGGGTCATATTCGACATGGTGGACGAGGTGGGGCGCGTCATCGCCCGCGAGGGGATCCATTGCGATTACCACAAGGGTGGTGTGCTGTATGCTGCGGCCCGCTATGCGGAACAGGAAACACGCCTGCGGCGGCAGCTCGAGAAACTTCACGCCGACGGCTGCGGTGAGGGCGATTACCACTGGCTTGGGCGGGACCAGGCGCGGGATCGCATTGCCATGCGCGATGTGCGTGCCGCGATTTTTTCACCGCACTGCGCCGTGGTCCAGCCTGCGCGCCTCGTGCACGGGCTCGCGGACGTCGTGGAGCGGCTGGGCGTATCCGTGTACGAAAACTCGCCGGTCACGGTCCTGGCCGATGGTGAAGCGCGAACCGCCCAGGGCGTCGTCGCCGCGCCGCTGGTCGTCACGGCCATGGAAGGTTATTCAAATCGTTTGCCGAAACTGCGGCCCTACATGATTCCCGTGCACAGCCTTATCGTCGCCACCGAACCTCTGGATGATGCCGCATGGCGCTCCATCGGGCTGCATAACCGCGAGGCCTTCGATGACTCCAGCCGCCAGATCACTTACGGCCAGCGTACCGCGGATGGCCGCATGATCTTCGGGGCGCGCGGCAAGTACTACCTGGGGGGGAGGCAGATTGATGCCTGGCCCATGGACCATCCGGAGTTCCGCATGCGCGTAAATCTGCTCCATGACCTGTTTCCGCAGTTACGCGGCGTGCGCATTACTCACGGCTGGGGCGGGTCGTTCGGCATGGCCCGGGCGATGGCGCCGCACGTGATCTTTGATCGGGCCCGGGGTCACATCTGGGGCGGCGGTTACACCGGCGAGGGCGTGGCCGCATCGAACCTGGTCGGCCGCACCATTACCGATTTGATTCTTGAACGGGAGTCGGAGCTCCTGCGCATGCCCTGGGTGTTCAGGAATGATGCCGTGGCCACCCGCCTGCGGTCGTGGGAACCGGAGCCGTTCCGCTGGTTTGGTTCCAGGGCCATCTCTCTGGCCTTCCGCCTGGAAGATCAGGTCTGCCGCTCCACTACGGCGCCGGGCTGGCGCAAGCGTGCCGTGGTGCGACTTGGGGATGTTCTGGAATTGCTGATGCGCTGATGTGCCTGGAAACGAAGTGGTTGTCATCGGGCCGCCAAGGGCGATTGAAAACTGATGCGTGATGCAGTAGCATCTGATGCATGCGCACCACGCTCGACATTGACCAGGATGTGCTGCTGGCGGCCAAGGACCTTGCTCGCAGGCAGAAAAAGACTGCCGGGGAGGTGATTTCCGAGCTGGCACGTCGCGCCCTGACCCAGTCCCCGGGGGAACCCGGAGTAAAGGAGCCCGCCGCGTTCTATGGTTTCAAACCGCTGCCGCGGCGGGGCGGCGTCGTGAGCAACGAGCTGATCAACAAGTTGCGCGAGGACGACGTGTACTGATGCGGTCGTTGCTGGACATCAATGTCCTGATTGCGCTGCTGGATGCCGATCACCCCCAGCATGGCTGGGCAGTGGCATGGTTCAAGGCTAATGTGAAACAGGGTTGGGCGTCGTGTCCGCTGACACAAAACGGCTGTGTCCGGATCATGTCCCAGGCGGGATACCCGAACGCCATTCCCACGGCCGTGGTCATTCAACGGCTTCGCAGCGCCACGGCACATGCATCCCATGGTTTCTGGCCCGATGACGCCAGCCTGCTTGATGAGGCAATCGTGGATGGCAACCAGGTGCATGGGCCGAGGCAGGTGACGGACGTGTATCTTCTGGCGCTGGCTGTCAAACACGGCGGGCGATTTGTGACGTTTGATGACGCAATTTTGCTCTCCGCAGTAAGAGTCGCGAAGAAAAAGCACCTGTTGGTGTTGAAGGAGTTGTCGCAGTAGACAATTTCACCTCTGGAAATCCGTGAATTCCGAATAACGTGACCGTGCTCGACACCATTGGCCGGACGAGTCTCATTCCGCTCCGGCATATGGTCCCGGAGGGGAGCGCGAGGATTGTCGTCAAGCTGGAATACGAAAACCCGACCGGGAGCATGAAGGACCGCATGGCGCTTGCGATGGTCGAGGCGGCCGAGGCGGATGGACGGCTGCGGCCGGGCGGTTCGGTGGTTGAGTACACCGGTGGGAGCACGGGCGTCTCGCTCGCCTTCGTGTGCGCCGCGAAGCGCATCCCGCTTCAGATCGTGACATCCGAGGCATTCAGCAGGGAGAAACGCGACCACATGACGGCGTTGGGTGCCCGCCTCACCCTTGTCCCCAGTCCGACCGGCGGAACAACCAAGGCCCTGACACTCGAAATGATCGAGACGGCGAGAAGGCTCGCCCTCGCTCCGGGGAGCTACTGGACGGATCAGTTGAACAATACCGATCCGTTGTCCAGCTACGAGCGGATGGGCGAGGAGATATGGGGGCAAACCAGGGGGCAGATCAGCGCCTTCGTCCAGTGCGTCGGCACTGGGGGGTCGTTGCCGGGGATCTCCACGCGCCTTCGCGCCCATAAAGAAGCCGTACACATCGTCGCGGTCGAACCCGAGGAGTCGCCCGTCCTGTCGGGCAGACCGAGCGGGTCTCACAAAATCGAAGGCACCGGCGTCGGGTTCATCGTGCCGTTGTGGAAGGCATCACTTGTTGACGAAATCCAGACGGTATCTTCTCAGGAAGCGATGGAGACCGCCCGGCGCCTCGCCTGCGATGAAGGCATCTTTGCAGGCACTTCAACCGGAGCAAACATTGCAGCGGCGTTGCGGATCGCCGGGCGTCTGGGACCCGATCAGACAGTCGTCACCGTGGCGGTTGATTCAGGGATGAAGTATCTGAGCACGGCGCTCTATGCCCACACGTGACGGCGGCGGCGTCCCCACTCCGCAGCCGATTGCCGCAACCGTTCTTGTCACGTTCCTGTGCGTTGCATCGCCCGGGTGTGCAGAGATAGCCCTGCTGCCGCCGGACAAATCCGTTCTCGATCTCCACGTGCATACGGCCGGCATCGGCGCCGGCGGCAGCGGCTGCTTCATCTCCCGCGGCCTGCGCGGAGGTCACAAGTTCGGCTGGTACCTGGGCGCCTTCGGCACGTCGCTCAAGGAACTGGAGCGGGAGGGCGATGCGGTAATCCTGAGTCACATCTCGGCGCGCGTGGCCGACTCGGCCAGTGTCAGCAAGGCTGTGGTGCTGGCCATGGATGGCGTGGTGGATGCGGCGGGCGAACTGGATCGCGAGCATACGCAGCTTTATGTCCCGAACGAGTTTCTGGCACGGGAAGTGCGCCGTTTCCCCAATCTGCTGTTTGGCGCCAGCGTGAATCCCTACCGCAGGGACGCCCTGCAACGGCTGGAGCAGGTGAAGCAGGACGGCGCGGTGCTGGTGAAGTGGATCCCCGCCATCATGCACATTGATCCGGCGGATCCGGCCCTGACGCCGTTCTATGCGAAGCTCAAAGAGCTGGATTTGCCGCTGCTCGTCCACGTGGGACAGGAGCGCTCGTTTGGACCGGCCCGGGATGAGCTGGGTGACCCGGCGCGGCTTGAGCTGGCGCTCGAAGCCGGCGTCACCGTCATTGCCGCGCATATCGCGACCACGGGAAGGAACGAGGGCGAGGACAACTTCAAGCGCATCCTGCCGTTGTTCGGCAAATATCCGAATCTCTATACCGAGATCTCGAGCCTGACGCAGATCAACAAGATGGGCTACCTCTACAAGGCACTGCGATACCCCGGCCTTCCGGATCGCATGCTGTTCGGTACCGACTGGCCGCTTCAGTTCTTCCCCTTGGTGTCGCCCTGGTACCAGATGGGGCGCGTGCCGCTGCGGCGGTTGAGTCAGTTGGGCAAACTGGATAATCAGTGGGATCGTGACGTGGCGCTGAAGCGGGCCATGGGTGTGCCGGATGCGGTTTTCGACCGCACCTGGGAGGTACTCAAGATTCCGCGGGAATAGCGAAGCGTCATATGTGGAGTTTGAAAAGCCGGCCCGTGACGCCCAGAATCCACGAATAGCCGGGTAATTTCCAACCGCCCCATCGGCGCCCAGTGGGAGGTGGCCATGGCGATTCCACGCAAGACGAAAACCGTCCGACGCAAGAAACAGCGGATTGGCGGGCGCAAGCCGGCCTCCAGGACAAAGCCCCCTGGTTCCGTCCGCTTCCCCAACGAAACTCCTGTCTATCGCAAGGCGCGCAACGAATTGCTTGCCGCGGAGATCACACTGCGCCGTGCCGTTGAGAAGGTCGCGGCGCTGCGCCGCAAGCTGCCCCGGGGCGGGCGCATTACCGAGGACTATTTGTTCGAAGCGGCGGGGCAGGACGATTCCACCCGCGGCGTTCGTTTGTCTGAGCTGTTCACCACGGGCCGGGACAGCCTGCTCATTTATTCATTCATGTACGGACCGCAGATGGAACGGGCGTGCCCGTCATGTACCTCGATACTGGATGGTCTCGACGGCATGGCGCCGCATATCGGGCAGCGCACGAACTTGGTCGTCGTGGCGAAATCTCCCTTGCCACGCATTCTGGCTTTCGCGCGCGAACGCGGCTGGCGCAACCTGCGAATGCTTTCGTCCCAGGGAAACACCTACAACCGCGATTACCATGGTGAGCACGCGCAGTGGGGTCAGATGCCGATGCTCAATGTATTCACACGAAAGGACGGTATTGTGCGGCACTTCTGGGGATCGGAACTTCTCTACACGCCGCCGGATCCCGCCCAGGATCCGCGCCATGTGGACCTGCTGTGGCCGTTATGGAACGCATTGGATCTCACGCCGGAAGGGCGGGGCACGGACTGGCGTCCGAGCCTGGATTATGCGCCGAATGCACGTGCGTGCTGTGACTGACGCCGGCCACGGGGACCGGGTGGCGATTCCGCAAGGCGTAACGTTGCAGCTTAGAACTTGCCTGACTGAAAGTCCTCAAACGCCTGCCGCAGTTCCTCCTGCGTGTTCATGACGAACGGTCCGTGCCAGGCGATCGGCTCATCGAGCGGCCGCGCGGCAAGCAGCAGGAATCGCGTTTCCTCGCCACCGGCAGTAACCTGAATCGCATTGCCGGAGCCCAGCTTACCCAGATGACCGCGCTTCAATTCCGTCGCCGCGCCGTCGCTACCGGCAACGCGCACTGATCCTTGGTAGACATAGACACAGGCATTTGCCTCTGGGTCCAGCGCCTCCTCGAAGCGCGTGCCGGCATTCAGGTGCACATCGAAATACAACGGCGCCGTCGGCACGCCGGTGACGGCGCCGGCGACACCGGTTGAGGTCGTGCCGGCGATCACCTTGATGCGGCAGTCATTGCCCCGTCGTTCCTCCGGGATCTGCGCGGCGGAGAATTCCTGGTAGTCAGGCTCATCCATTTTTCGCGCCGCCGGCAGATTCACCCATAACTGGAAACCGCGCAGCCAGCCGGCATCCTGTTCCGGCATCTCGGAGTGGATCAGGCCGCGCCCGGCGCGCATCCACTGCACGCCGCCGGGGCCGATTACGCCTTCGTGGCCGTGGTTGTCCCGGTGGCGCATGCGGCCTGCAAGCATGTAGGTCACGGTTTCGAATCCCCGGTGCGGGTGATCGGGAAATCCGCCGCGATAATCGCCCGGGTCCGCGCTGCCGAATTCATCCAGCAGCAGGAACGGGTCAATGATGCCGATGTCAGGGGAACTGATGATGCGCATCAGCGGGATGCCGGCGCCATCCGTGGTCCGGCGGCCCGTTCCGGCTCCGGTGACGCTGCGTAACGAACTTTGCGTGGGGTTCACAGCCAGTCAGCGCGCGCCGTACTTCCGGCACGCCGCGCCGAACCCCTCCCAGATGGCGTGATAAAGCGGGTGCTTGAGGAAATCCCATTCGGGGTGCCATTGCACGCCCAATGCGAAATTCCTGCTGCCGTCCACGCTCACTGCCTCGATGACGCCGTCGTCGGCGCGTGCCTCCACGTGCAGGCGCTTGGACAGCCGATCAATGCCCTGACCGTGCACGCTGTTGACCTGGAATTCGCCGCCGGGCGCGAGCCTGCTCAACAAGCCGCCCGGCTCGATCCGAACATGGTGCGCGGGGGCGAATTTCTCGTCCGGGGTCAGGTGATCGCCGGCACGGTGATCCTTCCTGTCCGCCACCTTGTGGATCTCCTGGTGCAGCGTGCCGCCGAGAGCCACATTCAGTTCCTGCATGCCGCGGCAAATGCACAGCATGGGTACCCCTTTCTCCAGCACTTTCGGGATCAGGGGCAGCGTCGTGCTGTCGCGGGCCGGGTCTTCCGGATTATTTTCCGGGGCGGGCCCGCCGTCGTAGTGATGGGGTTGCACGTTGGACCGCGCGCCGGTGAAGACGATACCGTCAAGCCGATCCACGACGGCGTCGAGGTCAAGTTCCGCCCCCAGTGGCGGGATGATCCACGGCAGCCCCCCGGCGCCGTGGTTCACCGCGCGGGTGTACACCTCATAAGCTGCGGAGGCCGGCATCACGTCGCGGATCCTTACGTAGTCGCCGGTGATGCCGATCAGGGGTTTGCGTTGGGGCATGAAAGTCTTGCAAGGATGCAAACGACGCGCGTCCGGCGCAGATGGTAGTATGAGTTAATCGGGGTCAGACAACATTTTTCTTTTTGAAATCAGGCTGATGGGAGTTGGGGTCTGACCCCGATTTATTCAGGATCCTACGAAGGAGAAACGAAATGAAAGCAGTTGTATTGCGTGAAAAAGGCGGTCCGGAAAAGCTCAGGATCGAAGAATTGCCGACCCCGGAACCCGGCGCCGATGAAGTGCGGGTGAAACTGAAGACATCGGCGCTCAACCGCCGCGACTACTGGATCACGCTGGGGCTTTATCCCGCCATGTCCTATCCCGCCATTATCGGATCGGACGGCGCGGGCGTCGTGGACAAGGTCGGCGCGGTCGCGGACCAATCGCTGCAGGGCAGGGAAGTGGTTGTGTACCCGGCCCGGGCATGGGGCGACAATCCGGTGGCATTCGGCAGGGATTTCCGCGTGCTCGGCATGCCGGACCAGGGCACGTTCGCCGAATTCATTTGCTGTCCCGCGACCGACGTCCGTCCGCGGCCGGCCCACCTCACCTGGGAGCAGTCCGCCGCGGTGCCGCTTGCGGGACTCACGTCCTGGCGCGCCGTGATGACGCAGGCGGAGGTGAAACCGGGACAGAAAGTGCTGATCACCGGGGCCGGAAGCGGCGTGTCCACATTTGCCATTCTCTGGGCCGTGAATCACGGGGCGGATGTATATGTGACCAGCGGCAGCGCGGAGAAGATTGAAAAGGCGCAGGCCATCGGGGCCAGGGGCGGCGTGAGCTACAAGGATGCGGATTGCTACCAGAGAATTCGCGAGATGTCAGGTGGCGTTGATGCCATTATTGACAGCGCCGGCGGCGACGGGCTGAACGATGTCCTCGACACCCTCAACCCCGGCGGCCGCTATGTGTTCTTCGGCGCGACGCTGGGCAATCCTTCCCAAGGGCTGGACCTGCGCAAGCTGTTCTTCCGCCATATACGCATCCAGGGCACGACTATGGGCACGCCGGCGGAGTTCCGCGCGATGCTCGATTTCGTTTCCGCGAAAAAGATCGTGCCCGTGGTGGATCGTGTATTGCCCATGAGCGAGGCCGTAGCCGCGCACAAGCTCATGGAGACCTTCAGCCAGACCGGGAAGATCGTGCTCCGCAATGCCTAGGTGCGCGAAACGTGGCTGCTGTAACTGCCGTGGCGGGCGGCATGGACGAACTTGCATGCCGGAACGCTGAAAGACGGATACGGTGCCGTGGAGCCGGGAACCCGGGGGCCGGACGGATTACGCGAGTTGCACACGCTGGCGGACAATCAGCCGCCGGCCGGCCATCTCCTTGAGCAGCGGCATCACGCGTTCGACGGCGTCGGTGGAATCTATGAACTCGACCACGAGCGGAAGCTTTCCGCCCACGTCCACAAGCGATGTGCTTTGCACCTCGCCCTGACCCGTAAAGCCGGCCACTGCGCGCAGGACCGTGCCTCCGGAAAGACCGTGAGAATGCAGCATCCGCAGGATTTCAAGGTGCAGCGGGCGATGCTGCCATTGGTCGGCCTCGTTGATGTATACGGAGATCTTGACCGCATCATCCGGCATGGGGCACCGTCACGCGCGCCAGCATCGCGCCGCAGACAACGGCGAGCAACGCCAGCAGGTTGTTTGCAATGAAGTTACCGGCCGCCGCGGCGTAATTGCCGCCTTCCAGCAGCTTGAGGGACTCGAAACTGTAGCTGGAAAAGGTCGTGTACGCGCCGCAGAACCCCACTGCGATGAGCAACCGCCAATGCGGATCCGCGAGCACGCGCTCGGAGGTCCAGATCAGGAAGAAGCCAAGGATGAGACTGCCGGTGGTATTCACGATCAAGGTTCCATACGGCAGGGACGGCGACAGCGCATGCGCGGCCCAGGTACTGACGGCGAAACGGAGATTTGCGCCTGCCACGGCGCCGATTGAAACCCACAAGAAATCGGTCATATTCCTGTCACCGGGAGAATGTCGCGCCATGATGGACTCCCGGACCCGAAGTCTAGCCCATATCACGTTCAAGTTGCTGCGGATAGCGGATATAATTTCTATGCTTCAGTGGAGATGGCATTCCTCCCGCAGTTCAACCGCTCTTTCAGGGTGATGCAAAAGTCCATCCATGGACTTTTGCATCACCCTGCTAACGGGCTGATGATGCCTGCCAGGTTTCCGGAAAGGGGCGCGCAATAATACGGCGCCGGGCGATGTGCGCCCGCCGTCACCCGCTGATCCGGGGAATGGCGAAAATCAATAAGGGGTCATCATGCCAGAAGTCAACGCGGTACCCGTCATTGTCGGACTGATCATCTTTCTTTCCAGCCTGCTGTCGCTGCGACTTGGCCTTTCGGTCGCAATCATCGAGATCACCCTGGGCGCGATCGCCGGCAGTCTCGGGCTGCGCACGGAGGAGTGGATGCAGTACATGGCGACTTTCGGCGGCATCCTGCTCACCTATCTTGCCGGCACGGAGATAGATACGGTGCTGATGAAGGAGAAGTTCAAGGAAAGTTTCCTCATAGGATGTTTCTCATTCCTGCTGCCGTTCACCGGTTGCTTCGCGTTCGCATGGAAGGTGGCTGGATGGAACCTCGAGGCAGCGTTGATTGCCGGGATCGCGCTCTCGACGACTTCGCTGGCGGTCGTGTACGCGGTGCTGGTTGAAACCGGGCTGAATCGCACCGAACTCGGCAAGATCCTGATGGCCGCGACGTTCATCACGGACATGGGCACCGCTCTCGCGCTGAGCATGATATTCCTCAAGCCGAGCTGGTACACGGCATTGTTCGTGGCGGTTTCCGTTGTCGTGATCGTCGGCGCGGTGAGCTTCTCGCACCGTGTGTTCGAAAACCCGCGTCTGCGGAACAAGGTGATCGAGCCGGAAATCAAGTACATCTTCCTGCTGCTGCTGGTGTTCAGCTATTTTGCCAATCTGGGAGCCGGGCACGCGGTCCTGCCGGCATTCCTGCTGGGGCTGCTCATGTCCAGGCACTTCAGCGAGACATCGCAGACAAAGGAACTCCGGAACCGGCTGCGCACCGTGGCCTATGCCGTCATTACGCCGCTGTTTTTCATCGTCGGCGGTCTGAAAATCTCGTTGCCGCTGATCCATTCCGCGCTCGGCCTGTTCGCGCTGCTGTTTCTGCTGAAGATGGCGACCAAATTCATCGGCGTGTACTTCCTGGCGCGACGCTTCCTGCCCAGGGGCGAAATCTATGTCACGCTGTTGATGAGCACCGGCCTCACCTTCGGCACGATCTCGAGCGTATTCGGCCTCAATGCCGGCTACATCAACGAGGTGCAGTATTCGGTGCTGGTCGGCGTCGTGGTGGCCAGCGCGGTGATACCCACATTCATCGCGCAGAAATGGTTCATGCCGGTGCACGCCGAGGATATCGTGGACATCAATGGCATTGACGGAAAGTCCTGAGATGGGCGATCGCGAGGCCGGGCGGTCCGTGACTGCATCGCGTGAGTGTCTGGCGTGTTGACCGGCGGGCTGTCCAGCGCGCCGCTGTGGTCGCTCGGGTACCGGCCGTTCTACCTGCTCGCCGCGGTGTTCGCCGTGCTCGCGCTGCCGCTGTGGATCGCCGCGTATCTTGGCGCGGGCACAATCAGTGGAGGCGTGACTGTCGCATGGCACTCGCACGAAATGCTGTTCGGATTCGCACCGGCGGTTATTACCGGGTTCCTGTTCACGGCCGTGCGTAACTGGACCGGGCTCGCGACGCCTTCCGGTACGGCGTTGGCAGGCCTGGCCGCGCTGTGGCTGCTGGCCCGGCTGACGGCGCTGACCGGTCCCGCAATCCTGGCGCAGATCGTCGACACGCTGTTTCTGCCCGCCGTCGGTATCGCCATCGCCATGCCCATCTGGCGCAGCCGTAACACGCGCAACTACAAGGTCCTCGGCATCGTCGCAGTGCTGGCAGTACTGGACTTCGTCTACCAGGCGGCGCAGTCCGGCGTTCTGCCCGCTGCATCTGCGCGTACAGCGCTGCTCGCGGCGCTGGATGTCATTGCGATCCTCATGGCGGTCATGGGCGGGCGTGTGATCCCGGCGTTCACGGCCAATGCGGTGCCGGGCGCGCGCCTGCAGCGCGTCGCGATAGTGGAGTGGGCGGCACTGGGCTCGATGGCCATTCTGGCGCTGACCGGGCTTGCGCGTGACGCACTCATGCTGCCCGCTGCGGCGTGGGCGGGGCTTGCGGCGCTTTGCGCCGTTGCCCATGTCGTCCGATTGCTGCTGTGGCATCCGTGGCAGACACGGGGGAATGCGTTGTTGTGGATGCTACCGTCGGCCTATGCATGGATCCCGTTGGCTTACGCCGTACGCGCCTGCGCCGAGGCCGGAACCGTATCACCGATACTCGCGACACATTCACTCTCCATCGGCGCGATGGGCGGACTGATGATCGCGATGATGATGCGCAGTGCGCTGGGACATTCAGGCAGGCCGCTGGTCGCAGGTCCGTGGGAACTGGCCGCCTTCCTGCTTGTGCAGGCCTCCGCCGCAGTGCGGGTACTGGGAGGAATCTTCTGGCCGGGGAATTACCTGTTATCGGTGCAGGGCGCCGGCGCGCTGTGGTCGCTCGCCTTTGTTGTGTTCCTGTTCCGTTACTGGCCCATGCTGACCGGCGCGCGGGAAGGTTGAGAATCAGTTCGCGCCGGCGACTCGTTTGTTCATGCGCCGCAGCCGTTCCACCAGCACTTTCATAACGTGGACGGCGAAGAAGGGATTCTGCTGAATCAGGTAGTTGAAGCGCGCACGATCGATCCGCGCCAGCCTGCATGGCGTGCGCGCGATAACGGTGGCCACGCGCGGAGATTCCTCGATCATCGCCATCTCGCCCAGCAGTGCCCCAGGCCCGGCTTCCTCGACGATGGCGTTACCAACCCGAATGTCCGCACTGTCTTCCAGCAGCACAAACATTTCCTGTGCCGCTTCGCCGGCACGAAACAGCTCGCCGCCTTCGGCGAGGGTGACGGGGTGTTCATCGTGGGGGAAGAGATCGGCGGGGTTCATGAAAGCGGAATATGGAATGTGGAATATGGAATATGGGGGGAATCGGGAGGCATTGTCCGGTCCCTATATGACACTTTAATTACACAGGGCCTGGGAGACTCCTGATCTAGATCACATTTTTGTCGCGCAGCGCGGTTATTTCCGCATCGGTCCTGCCGAGCAGCGCGCGCAGCACGTGTTCGGTATCCTCGCCCAGGAGCGGCGGTGCCTTGCGGTACTCTACCGGCGTCGCCGAAAACTTCATCGGACTCCCCACGCCGGGCACTTTCACCCCCAGCGCGTGATCCAGTTCGAGCCGCATTCCGCGTTCCTGCACATGCGGCTCCGCGAACACTTCGGCGATGGTATTGATGGGGCCGCACGGCACATTCGCATCGTTGAGCAGCCGCATCCAGTCGACGCTGGATCGGGACGGTGTGATGTTCTCCAGCGCCTCCACCAGCGGCCGCTGATTGGCGATGCGATCCGGGTTGGTCCGGAAGCGCGCATCGTCGGCCAACTTTCCGTAGCCCATGACCGCGCACAGGCGCCGGAACTGGCCGTCGTTTCCCACCGCGATGATCACGTAGCCATCGGACGTGGGGAACGGCTGGTAGGGAACAAGATTCGGATGCTGCGCGCCGGTGCGCTGCGGCACTTCGCCGCTCACAAGGTAGTTCATAGCCTGATTGGCAAGCCAGCCGATCTGGGTATCGAGCAACGCCATGTCAATGAACTGTCCCTGACCGGTCCGTGAGCGGTGATGCAGGGCGGCGAGTATGGCGATAGCGGCGTACATGCCGGTGGTGAGATCGCTGACGGCCACGCCCACGCGCTGTGGCCCTGCGCCCGGCTCGCCGTCGGCATTACCGGTGATGCTCATCAATCCGCCCATGCCTTGGATCAGGTAATCGTAGCCGGGATCGCCGGCCTTGGGCCCGGTCTGGCCGAAACCGGTAATGGAACAATAAATGAGCCGTGAATTCAGCGGTTGCAAATCCGGATACGCGAGTCCCTTGTCCGACAACCCGCCGGTCTTGAAATTTTCCACGAGGACGTCGGCACGGGATGCCAGATCGCGGACGATCCCCCGGCCTTCCGGTTGCGCGATGTCCACGGTCACGGAATATTTGCCGCGATTGCAGCCGAGATAATAGGCCGACTCGCGCGTCTCCTTTCCATCGCGACCTTTAAGCCACGGCGGTCCCCATTGCCGGGTTTCGTCGCCGACGCCCGGGCGCTCAATTTTGATCACCTCCGCGCCTAGGTCCGCCAGGATCTGCGTGCACCAGGGGCCGGCCAGTACCCGGCTGAGATCCAGCACGCGAATATCTTTCAGTGGTCCGGACATGCATCACTCTCCTCGGACGGTGTCACTTGCGACGAGTTCGGCGCGTTGCAACATGTGTCGGCCCATGGCAAGGTTGCGCCGCAAGGCTACGATTCGCCGCGGACTTTGTACACCCGGGAGGCAGGAAGGATGAAGGATTTCGGCAAAGATCCGCTGACCGTGGGCATCGTGGGCGCCGGTGTCATGGGCCGGGGCATTGCGCAGGTGGCCGCGGCGGGAGGCATGGACGTGCTGCTGTTTGACGCCGACACGGCGATGGTCGCAACGGCCCGGAAATTTTCCGGCGAGATGTTTACCCGCGCGGCGGAGAAAAGGCGCATGACGGCGGACGCGGCGCGGGCCGCGACCGATCGCATCCGCGCGGCCGCCGGGCTGAATGATTTTGCCCGCTGCGACATCGTCGTCGAGGCCATCGTCGAGAAACTGGACGCCAAGCAGTCGGTGTTCCGGGAGCTCGAATCCATCGTTTCGGACGACTGTATCCTCGCGACCAATACATCGTCATTGTCCGTGACCGAAGTGGCCGCCGCGTGCCGCCGCCCGCAGCGCGCAGCGGGCTGTCATTTTTTCAACCCCGTGCCGCTGATGAAGCTGGTGGAAGTCATCGGCGGCGCGCGTACCGGGCCGCGCGTAATCGCGGCGCTGGTGGAGCTGGCGCGACGCGTCGGGCACACGCCGGTCGTTGTTTCCGATTCGCCGGGTTTTCTCGTCAACCACGTCGGGCGCGGCATGGTGACCGAGGGGCTGCGGATTGTGCAGGAAAACGTCACCGAGCCCCATGTGATCGATCGCATAATGCGCGAGTGCGCCGGGTTCCGGATGGGGCCCTTTGAGTTGATGGACCTGACCGGGCTTGATGTCACATTCCCGGTATCGGAACAGGTGTACAACCAGTTTTTCCATGAGCCGCGCCTGAAGCCGACGCCCATGCAACGGCGCCGGTATCTCGCGGGCCTTCTGGGCCGCAAGAGCGGGCGCGGTTTTTATTCCTATGAAGGCGACAAACGGGTCGAGCCGACGGAACCCCAGGCGCCGAAGGCCGGCAAAAGCGCCAGGTTCTGGGTCAACCCGGCGGAGCCGGCGCTGGCGAAAAAGCTTAAGGCATTGATAAAGGAGTGCGACGGGGTATTGGACCGGGGCAGAAAACCCGGCCGCAACAGCATCGCGCTGGTCACGCCCCTGGGACTCGATGCGACGACCGCGACGCTGGACGAGAAACTGCCCGCGGGGCGCACGCTCGCAGTGGATGTGCTGCTGGATGTCGCCAGGCGCATCACGTTGATGCCGACACCGGCCACGGAACAGGACATCATCAATCATGCCTGGGCCGTGCTTGCGAGGGGCGGCCGCTCCGTGTCCGTGATCCGGGACAGCGGCGGCTTTGTCGGCCAGCGCATGGTGGCCGCGATCGTCAACACGGCATGCGAAGTGGCGCAGCAGGGGATCGCGGCACCCGCGGACATTGACACCGGCGCAAAATTGGGCCTCGGCTATCCGAAAGGCCCGCTGGAACTCGGCGACGCCATCGGCCCGGCGGTGGTGCTGCGGATCCTCGAGAATCTGCACCGGGTGTACGCGGATCCGCGCTATCGGCCGAGCACCTGGCTGAGCCGGCGGGCGAGGCTCGGGATGTCGTTGTTGCAGGAGGAGAGGCAATAGCGAGAAGCGTATCTCAGAGAAATACCATATCGCTGCCCGTTCGTGAAACGCATCTCGCTGGCGAAAATATAGCTTGACAGAATACAAAGGTATTCAGAACTATCTGCGTGACCAACCAGCCACCAGCCACCAGCCACCAGCCACCAGCCACCAGCCACCAGCCACCAGCCACCAGCCACCAGCCACCAGCCACCAGATACGAGATCCATCAGTCATAAGTGAATGATGCCACGATGCCCGGGAGCCAGTGACTGTGAACGATGTCTTCATTTTCGATGGTATCCCCACCCCGTGCGGGCGCCACGGCGGTGCGATTGCCAAAGTGCGTCCCGATGAGCTGCTGGCGGGGTGCATCCGGGAAGTGATGCAGCGTGTCGGCATTGACGGCAGCCTCATCGAGGATGTGATCGCCGGCGACACCAACCAGGCTGGCGAGGATTGCCGCAACGTGGCGCGGAACGCGGCACTGCTGGCCGGGTTGCCGGTGACTGTGCCGGGGCAGACCGTGAACCGGCTGTGCGGCAGCGGCATCGCCGCGCTGCTGGACGGCACGCGCGCACTGCGCTGCGGCGAGGGACAGTTGATCATCGCCGCCGGCGTGGAGAGCATGAGCCGCGCGCCGTGGGTGATGTCCAAGGCAGATTCCGCCTACGCCCGCACCCAGGAGCTGTTCGACTCCACCATCGGTTGGCGATTCTCCAATTCGCGCTTCATTGCGCAGTTCGGCGGCGACACCATGCCGGAGACCGCCGACAACATTGCGAAGGATTTGAATATCGGCCGCGAGGACAGCGATCGTTTCGCGCTGGCTTCGCAGCAGAAATATACGCGCGCGAAGGCGGCCGGGTTTTACGCAGACGAATTGATGTCCGTGGAAGTCCCGGCCGAGCGGCGCAAGGACCCGCCGCG
Organism: Gammaproteobacteria bacterium; assembly: GCA_016179185.1. GTDB lineage: Bacteria > Pseudomonadota > Gammaproteobacteria > Eutrophobiales > Eutrophobiaceae > 2-02-FULL-61-13. The sequence continues at coordinate 39,194 of JACORW010000038.1, forward strand.
TAATGTGCGCGAGGACGAGCCTCCCCGGGGCGATATCACGCTGGAATCCCTGGCAAAGCTGAAGCCTCTGCAAAAGGACGGCGTCGTCACCGCCGGCAATGCCTCGGGCATCAATGACGGCGCCGCGGCGCTGCTCATCGGCACTCGGGAGATGGGCGAAAAACTGGGGTTGAGGCCGCGTGCGCGGATCGTTGCCGGCGCCGTGGCCGGTGTCGAGCCCCGCATAATGGGTCTGGGTCCGGTCCCCGCATCCCGGAAGGCATTGCAACGCGCAGGCCTTGCGCTCAAGGACATGGACGTGTTGGAACTGAACGAGGCCTTCGCAACCCAGGTGCTGGGATGTCTCAAGCAGTTGCAGATTCCATTCGATGACACCCGCGTGAATCCAAACGGGGGCGCCATCGCCATCGGCCATCCGCTCGGCGCCTCCGGCATCCGCCTCGTGTTGACGGCGATGCGCCAGCTTGAGGCGTCAGGTTCACGCTACGCCCTGTGCACCATGTGCATTGGTTTGGGGCAGGGTATTGCCGTCGTGCTGGAGCGCTCGCGCTGAGGCATCGTTCCCCGCACCGTGCGCGCGAAGTACGCACCGGAATCTGCTGCAAATGCACAACGGTCGGTCCGCCAATATGGGATCCGACGCTCGTCTGATATGTAAATTGGAAAAGTTGTTCAAGCGTTTATCATTTGCGCTCTTTGCCGAGCAACGAATTCAGATCGGCGAAAGGTTTGAACGTGGCGGAGGCGTGGGGTGACGACGGCGCGGGTCGGGTCGGCGCCGGCTCAACGGCCTGCGCATGCCGCGCATGCTCATCTTCGTGACAGTAAATGCACAATAATTCCCAGTTGCTGCCGTCCCCGGGATTGTTGTCATGATCATGATCCCGGTGATGCACGGTGAGCTCCTGCACGTTCTGGCGCGTGAACTCGCGCCCGCAACGGCCGCACACCCAGGGGAACAGCTTCAGCGCCTGCTCGCGATAGGACAGCGCCCGCGCCTCGCTCTCGCGTCGCGCCCGGGCGACGATATCTTCCGGTCCTCGTTTGTCTGCGGGGGCAGCCATACCTACCGGTAACTCTAGTCCAAAATTTTCCCGCCTGCCGGGTGGGCGCCGCAGCTTCCCTTATAATCACAGCACATTCCCACGCCGCCCATTACCATGGCCATCCCCAAAAACCCCCGCGACGACGGGGAATACATCAATTCCCTGGGCCGGGGCCTCTCGGTACTGCGCGCCTTCTTGAAGGATCGCCCCGAGATGACATTGAGCGAAGTCGCCGCCGCCGAATTGAGCGCTGCGGTGGCGTGACGCTGCCTGCACACGGTGGAACACCTGGGCTACGTGGGCAGGCGCGGAAAGCTGTTCCTGCTGCGGCCGGAAATCGTGACGTTTGCCTCCGCCTACCTGGAATCCATGAATCTGGCGGAGGTCGTACGCCCGCATCAGCAGGAGATCCGGGATCACCCCGGCGACAATTCGTCCCTGGCAGTGCTGTCCCAATACGACTTCCTGTACCTTTGCATGTCTCCACCAATTGCATGATCCGGCTTGCGGCGCGGGTGGGCACGCGCTTCCCCGCCTATGCCACATCCCTGGGGCGGGTGTCGCTGGCCGGTCAAAGTGCCGACGCGTCAAACGACTAATTCCGGAAAGTGTAACTGCGCGCGCGTACCGACAAGACGGTGACGTCGGCGGCGAAGCTCCGGCAGATCCTGAAACTGGTGCGGAAAAAGGGTTATGCCTCGGCGCAGGATGAAAGTGCGGGGCGCCAGGCGGAGCAGCCGGGACGTGCCTTTACTGGGGTCGGGAAAGGGGAGTGGGCGGCGACGAAAGGCTACTACCGGCTGATGGATCAGCCGGCCGACTCGGCGGTGACGATGGAAGCGATTTTGCAGCCGCATCGGGAGCAGACATTGCGGATGCAAGCGCATGCGCGCGTCGAGCGCTTACAACGGGCGATTGCCATCAACCTCGTCATTGCCTGGCGCATCATGGTGATGACCCTGCCCGGTCGTGAAGTCCCGGAGCTGCCGGCAGAAGTGTTGTTCTCCGACTTGGAAATAGAAGTGCTTCTAGCTCTGCAGGAATTATGGATAAGGGGCAGGGCTAGCCGCTGCCCCGGTTTCCAATACGGTCGTCGTTGCGTCGGTTGAGGATGACCCAGATTGCCACGGCGGGCTCGTTGCCAATCGCCCACAGCCGATGGGGCTGATGTGCGCTGAAGGAGATGGAGTCACCGGCCTTCAACTCGTATTTTTCGAACCCGATCTGCAAACCCAGCCTGCCCGATATCACGTAGGCGTACTCCTTGCCTCCATGCCGGAAAAGGGAATCCTCAGGGCACGATTCTGCTCCCACCGCATAGACCACGTAGAGGAACTCCACTTCGTCTTCCGGACGCGCGGTCAGGCGTTCCCACAGCACGCCGCCCGCCAGGCGTAAGCGCTCTCGGCTATCGCCCCGCTGAACAGGGCCCTCCGCGCCCGGTGGATTCCGGTTGTCAACCCGCGTCTGTGTTCGCACGCGTTTAGAATGGCTGAACAGCTCATCGATCGACATTTTGAAAATGGTTGCCAGCGACCAGAGCGTGCTCACGGAGGGCATGACAAGCCCATTCTCGATCTGGGAGATCATGCTCGGCGAAACGTTGACGCGGCGCGCGACCTCCCGAAGACTTATCCCTTGGCGGTTGCGCTCCAGTCGAAGCCGCTTTCCGAGGTAGGCGAGGTCCGGCGTGCTCACTTTATGGTGCAGCGGGTGCGGGTCAACGGCTTGCTTAGCGCGAGTCTTGGTGTCCATGGTTTTTAAAACTCTGAGGCGCCTGAACGCCTTGACAGGCGTGCTGTTAAGATATTATAAACGAGTTTATCAGGCATAAACATTTTTGGTCTTCAGGGGAGAGTCCTTTCGGGGCATTATGCCCGCAAGCCGACGAGATCAAGGTGTTTCTCCGTTACGTCGGGGTGCAGCGATCGCAATGGCCCTCGCGACGTATTGTTGTTCGGCCCGCCCTGAAGGGGTTCCGGTCGCACCGTTCGATATCCGCGATCCGCGCACGCTTCATTTGTTCCGCATGACCGATGACGTATAGCGCGCTTGCCGTATAAGCAGCGGGCAACGCGCTACCGGGCACCGCCAGTCCAGGCAACAGGAGATCAAATGGACACGAAGATTGTCGACACCATCCTACCGACGACCATGGTTGGGTCGTATCCACGACCGCACTGGTACATGCGCCAGTTGCTGGGCCGCGACATTCGGGTCGCCTTCAAGGAAGTCCGGTTCGAGGAAGAGTATAACGACGCGATAGGGGCGATCATCCGCGATCAGGAAGATGCGGGGCTCGACATCCTCACCGATGGCAACATGTGGTACGACGACTACGTCGGCGTGATCGGGTCGTTCTGCTGGTACCTGTACGAGCGTATCCCGGGGTTCCAGCCGGCCAAGGAGCCGCACCCGTTGGAAGCTGGCGCGACCGGACGGAACAAGATGATCGAGCTGATGGCCGACTGGGGCGGTGTCATCAACAGCGGACCGGTCTCCCGCGGGCCGATTCGCTGGGCCGATCTCTACAAGATCTCCGCACGGTACACCCGGCGACCTCTCAAGGTGTCAATCGGCGCGGGTCCGATCAACCTGGCGTGGCACGTCTATTTCAAGCACTACAAGGATGCCAGGGAGCTGAGCTTCGCCCTGGCACCGATCTTCAACGCCGAGATGAAGGAAGTCGTCGAGGCCGGCGCGAAGTACCTGCAGATCGAGGATCTCGGGGCGTGGCTGCCGCTCTTTACGGGGAACAAGGACGACTACAAGTGGATTCGCGAAGTCATCGAGCAGTGTTGCGACGGCGTGAAGGCGAAGATCGGCTGGCACTTCTGCTTCGGCAACGCCTGGGGCAACGATATCCTGAGCTCGAGCTTCCCGGAAGGCTACCAGACGGCGCTGCCGTATTTCTTCGAGACGAAGGGCATCGACGAGTTCGTGCTCGACTACGCCAATCGTGGCATGGCCGGCATCGAGTTCCTGAAGAACCTCCCGAAGGACAAGGGCGTGCAGGTCGGCGTGCTCGACATCCGAACCATGATGATCGAGTCGCCCGACACCATTGCGGATCGCATCCGGCGCGTCCTCGAGCACGTACCCGCGGAGAAAGTCACGCTCAGCACCGACTGCGGCATGAAACCTCTGTCCCGGATGGTCGCCAGGATGAAGCTCAAGTCGCTCGTCGAGGGCGCGAAGATCGTGCGTAAGGAACTGGGCGTGAAACAGGCGACAAGGGGATAGCTGAAGACTGTCGGCTGACGGACAACTTCTCTGAATTTGGAGGATACTGACATGGTGGACAAGAAAATCATTGCAGTGGTCGGGGCGACGGGATCGCAAGGCGGCGGTCTTTGTGAGGCGATCTTGAGCGATCCCGGCGGCGGATTTGCGTGCCGCGCGATCACCCGCGATCCCGGCAAGGACAAGGCAAAGGCTCTTGCGGCGAAGGGTGCCGAGGTCGTCGCGGCGGATCTCGACGACGAGGCCAGCCTCGCCAGGGCATTCGCCGGCGCGCACGGCGTCTACGGTGTGACCAACTACTGGGAGATCTTCTCGGTGGGGAAGGAGCAGCAGCACGCCACCAACATCGCCAGGGCGGCCAAAGCCGCCAACGCGGCACACGTGATCTGGTCGACGCTGGAGGACACGACGCAGTGGGTTCCAGTCAGCGATACGCGGATGCCGACGCTGCAGGAGAAGTACAAGTGCCCCCACTTCGACTCCAAAGGCCAGATCGACCATGTTTTCACGGATCTGGGCCTTCCGGTCACGTTCCTGTTGACTTCCTTCTATTGGGACAACTTCTACCTGTTCGGCATGGGGCCGAAGAAAAGCGAGGACGGCATCTATACGCTGACTTTCCCGATCGGGAAGGCCAAGATGCCGGGTATCGCGGCCGAGGACATCGGAAAGTGCGCCTACGGCATCTTCAAGAAGGGAAGCGAGTTCATTCGCAAGCGGGTCGGCATTGCCGGCGAGCACCTGACCGGCGCCGAGATGGCCGAGAAGTGCAGCAAGGGGCTCGGCATCAAGTGCACGTTCAACGCCGTATCGGCCGATGCGTATCGCAGCTTCGGGTTCCCCGGCGCCGAGGATCTGGGCAACATGTTCCAGATCTACGAGGAGTTCGAGCAGCAGTACCGGGCGCCCCGAAGCGTGGAGGCCTCGCGGGCGCTGGCGCCGTCCCTGATGAACTTCGACCAGTGGCTCGCGAAGAACAAGAGCAGGATTCCACTCGAGTAAGCGGCGCGTCGGCGTCATCATCCGGAGTCAGACCGCCTGGAGGGGGTGAACCAGGTCTGATAATTTCTAGAATTTAACGGGGGGAATTCTGATGAGAATAATAAAAACGCTGCTGGTCGCCGGCATGGCCCTGATGCTTACCCTGGCTGCCTTCGGCAATATTACGATGTCAGACGGCGGTTATGGCGCAGTGCAGGGTGCAATAGGAATGCAAACGACTTTCCAGCATCCCAACGCCATGTGGCGGGCCATTGAGAGCCCAATGTTGATCTGGTTGGCATTCGGTTTGATCGTGCTGTGCGAGACAGCCGGTGCCGTACTTTGCTGGATCGGGGCTGCAAGGATGTGGCAGGGCCGTGCTTCTAAAGAGCAGTTCGCCGCTGCCAAAGCGACGGCCTATCTGGGACTGGGGGTGGCGGCCTGTCTGTATTTCATCGGTTTCCTGGTAATCGCCCAGGAATATTTTCTGATGTGGCAGAGTACGGAGCTGAACGTATTGCAGGATGCATTTCGATTCTTTGCCTCGGCCGTACTAATCAGTTTATGGTTGAATACAGATGACTGACTTCCGGTTTTGTCACGATCCTTTGCCGGAATTTCGCTCAGCTTTCGGCTCCAGCACGTCATTCCCACATTTTTAAGCCGGCCGCAGTCGGCGGTCTGCGCCGGCCGATCGATGCGGGTCTGATTCCGCATTTCACGACTACCATCCGCTAGCGACGCGGCTTGATTTTCCTGTCCCTTGCCTGGTCCTTCCCGAATGACCCAGGGTTGTTGTCGGCCGCTGCGGAGCGGGATGCTCGGAAGAGGTCACGTTCGATACCCGCGGCGCCGAAAAGATAGTCACGGCTTGCCTCCAGTTCGCTCCGGAGTTTCACGATATCCACGTCCAGAAGCTGGCCTTTCCATTTTCGGATTTTACCCGCCACCATCACGGTATTGACATTGCTGCGCTCCATGAGGGTGACGACGGCGCCGGGAACATGATTGAGCGGGGCTACGTTTATCGCAGTCGCGTCAAGCAAGATGACATCAGCGTCCTTTCCCGGCGTCAGCGAGCCGGTTTTGCCATCAAGCTTGAGACTCTTCGCACCTTCTCGCGTCGCAAAGCGGATCACGTCGCGGGAGGTAAGGAGCGCTGGCAGCTCCTCCTTCTCGAGGAGCGCCGCCTCGTTCACAAAGGCGCGCTGCAGGATCAATGTGGAGCGCATCAGAGTGAACGGATCAGCAGTCATTGTGCATTCCACATCGCTCGAGAGCGACGGCTGCATGCCCAGGTCGAGCGCCTTCTGTATCGGAGGCATGCCATGACGCATCGTCATCTCGATCGGTACTGAGAGGGATATGTGCGCGCCTGCGTCGGCAGCAGCTTTCCAGCCGAGGTCACGCATTCCAGTCATGTGGATAAAGATGTTGTCGGATCCGAATTGTCCGGCGCCGGCCAGTTGATCGAAAGTCGGCGCCATGCCAAAGGTGCCGACAACGTGAAGGGCCACTGGAACACCCAACTCGCGACCGATCTTCCATGAATTTTCATGGCCCGGAAGATATATCTCGCCGCCCATCACCATCGTCAGCAATTGGTCATCGGCGGAAAAGTACTGCAGCTTCAGCCGGCGCGCATCGTCAGGATACTTCGCTCGGTCGCCCCAACCTTCGAAATATCCAAACACCGACCGGCGGCCGGCATCTCTGAGCGCCTGGATGGCTGCGTCGGAATGCTCCGGCGTGTGATGGATCTGCGAGACATCCATGACCGTTGTGACGCCGGCGTCAAGCTGAGCGATCGATCCGAACAGCTCATTGATGTAAACATCCTGCGGCCGGTAAACTAACGAGAATTTCTGCAGGATATATTCGTAGTAGTTGATTGCGCCGTGCGGCTGCCCATCGTTGATGAGAATGCCGTCGGCGAGGAAGCCGCGTAGTGCAGTCTCGAACTGGTGGTGGTGGGTGTCGATGAAGCCCGGCATGACAATCATGCCCTTCGCATCGATTACCGCCGCTCCGGGCGCATCGAGATTCGGACCAACGGCAGCTAGGGTGCTGCCTTCGACCAGCACGTCCGCCTCGGCGAAATCGCCGACTTGCGGATCCATACTGAGAACCGCGCCGCCTTTGATCAGTACGCGGCAACCGGCCTCGCCGGAGCTGACTGGAACCTCCTGAGCATCGGCTGCGGCAGATGGGAAGACGACCGAAGCGAATCGGTTTCCGATGGTCTCCATGCCTTCTCCTCCCTGAATGCTGCTCAGGTCAGCAGCCATCCATTGTCGACGTTCAAGTTCACTCCGTTGATCGACTGATTGTCGAGCAGGAACACCGCGGCGTTCGCGACGTCACCCATCGTGGCAAGGCGCCTGGTGGGCGTACGGCTGATCACGGCGTCGAGATTCTTGCCCGACCACGCCGGGCTGTCACCGACGATCCCCGGGTGGATCGCGTTGACCCGGATCGGTGCAAGCTCCACGGCCAGGGTGTGCACCATGGTTGCAACTGCACCGTTGACGGTGGTAACGGTCGTGGAGCCTGGATAGGGCCGCTCCTTTGCAAGGCCGCCGAAGAGAACGATGGAAGCGTCCGCGGTGAGCCTCGACAGCAGGGCATGAACCGCTTCGGTGTAGCCTACCAACTTGAGCGTCACGAGATTAAGCGCCTGCTCCACGTTATAGTCGCGCACTGTGTTGGCATCCCGCTGGATGGCACTGATGACAACATGGCGAAGCGTCGGCACGTCGGCCAGCGCCGAGGCGATCTCGTGCGGCTTCGAAAGATCAAGCGCCAGTCCGGTCACGCCGGCATCCAGATCGGCGGCGACAGCGGTGGACCGTTCCCGGCCGCGCCCCGTGATGATGACTTTGTTGCCGCGTGCGGACAACCGACGGGCGATCTCCAGACCGATTCCCTGCGTACCGCCGATGACGATCGCGTTGTCAGCCATGCTCATTACTTTTCGATCTTGCGTTCCAGATATTCCCAGTCCCGGCTGAACCGGTAAGAGTGGCGCGCGGGCGGCTGCGGCGACTGCGTCTCCAGCCAGCGGACAGTGGATTTGCTACGGTTGCAGAATGCGTGGATGCTCCCTACTCCTGTCCACAGCACGTCGCCCTTCCCCAGCACGTAAGTGGCGTCGTCGGCGACCGCCTCGACTTCGCCTTCGAGTATCGTGTATGTCTCTTCCAAAGGATGATCATGCGCATGCGCCACGCCACCGGGCTGGTACTCGACCATGAACATGGTTCCCAGTGCCGCCGACATTCTCTGGTCTACCAGCATCTTGACGGCGATGCCGCTATAGGCGAGCAACGCGGTCGCCATGCTTGCAGAAACCGTCGGAGCCTCCACCCGCGCGCCCACCTTGAGCTTATCGAGCGTGATATCGTCATCGGTCATGCGGAAGAAATGACGCGTGCGCGGATCGCGGATGTCCAGCGGTTCGACCGGAACGCCTTCAGGCGGGCCGAAGAAGAATACATCGCGAGGGCCGTTGCCGTCGCGCGGTATCGGCGTCAGCATATCGATCCATTTGCCTGTTCCAGCATCCGATCCGAGCCAGGCATGAGGCGCTCCGACGGGGATCACTCCGCAGGCTCCCGGCGGAAGCGGATAACCGCGACCATCCAGGACCAGAATCGGTTCGCCTCCAGTGATATAGAAAAACTCCTCGAACGAGTGCACGTGGACGTCGATCCGACCACCCGCATCGAGCTCGCAAAATCCGAGGGCGGTATGCACGGAACCGGACACCCTGTCGATCACCGCGCTCCTGCGAAAGCGGTTGCTGTGCCCTGCGTAAGCGGGAAGAAGTTTGATCTCGTCGGCCCGCGCGACATAATGTGCCACGGAATCCTCCTCTGGGGTACAGGTGTTTATCTCTGATAAACTGTTTATAATATCTTAACAGCGGGGCTGTCAAGGTTTTCAGGTGCCAATGTCCGCTGTGCCGGGCAGGAACTTCCGTGCGTGGTCTGGTGGTAATTCAACTCGCTGAACAATGATATTGCTCCGACTACAACGCTTGACCGCGAGTCATCGGTCGGCAATTCCATCTCGATCAGGTCCACAACAAACAGTTCATGAATATGTCGCGTATCGGAAAAGTCATCACGGCTGAGAAAACGCCGGCGGACATCGAAATCCAGGCATGAAGACATGAATCTGGGATACATCGGCCTGGGAGTAATGGGCAGCCGAATGGTGGATCGGCTGCTCGCAAAAGGCCACACCGTTACGGGATACAACCGCACTCGTTCGAAGGCCCAGTGGCTGATCGACAAAGGGATGAAGTGGGCGGATTCTCCCCGCGAGCTCTGCGACTCCGCAGACATCATCATCTCGATGATTTCCGATTCTTCGGCGGTTGAGGGGGTAGCAAATGGCCCGAACGGCATGTTGGCGGGCCTGACTTCCGGCAAAGTCTGGATCGAGATGAGCACGATCAGCCCGGCAACGCATCGAAGGGTGGCCGGCGGAGTGAGAGAGAAGGGCGCGGATATGGTCGATGCGCCCGTTTCCGGAAGCGTGAGCACGCTCGAGCAGGGAAAACTCTCAATCATGGTCGGCGGCCGGCGCGAAACCTTCGAGCGCGTCAAACCGGTATTGCTCGATATCGGACCCAGGGTTACCTACGTCGGCGACAGCGGGCTCGCGCTTGTCATGAAGATTGCGACGAACTTGAGCGTGGCCGTACAGTTGCTCGCGTTTTCCGAAGGCGTTTTGCTGGCCGAGAAAAGCGGAATTCCACGCGAGATCGCCGTCGATGTGCTGACGCACAGCGTGATCGGGTCGCCGGTGGTTCAGTATCGCGGCCCCTTCGTTCTGAAAATGCCGGACGAAGCCTGGTTCAATGTGAACATGATGCAAAAGGACATGCTGCTCGCGCTCGAGCTGGGCCGGCAGGTGGATGTTCCGTTGCCGACAACCGCCGTTGCCAATGAGTTTCTTACTGCCGCGCGGGGCATGGGCCTTGTCAAGCACGATTTTGCAATTCTCTTTGAAGTGCTTGCACGAATGTCTGGAGTTAAACAATGACAACCGTCCTGGATCGATCAAAGGCGCATTCCGAAAGCGACGTACAGCAATGGCTCCGAATGTATCGCCAAATGCTGATGATTCGTTTGTTCGAAGAACAGGTCAACGATCTATACACGCGCGCGCTGATGCCGGGTCTTGCTCACCTTTATACGGGCCAGGAGGCCGTCGCCGTCGGGATCTGTGAAGCGCTACGGCTCGACGATTACATTACGAGCACTCATCGCGGCCACGGCCATTGCCTGGCCAAAGGCGCGCAACTGGGTGCGATGTTCGCCGAGTTGCTCGGTAAGGAAGCAGGCTATTGCAAAGGCAAAGGCGGATCGATGCATATCGCCGATCCCGATACCGGTAACCTCGGAGCAAACGCCATTGTCGGCGGGAGCGCCGGTATTGCAACAGGCGCGGCGTTTTCAGCCAAGCGCCTGAACACGGGACAGGTCGCCGTTTGCTTTTTCGGTGATGGCGCGATGGGACAGGGCCTGCTGTACGAAGTCATGAACATGGCTGCACTCTGGACACTCCCCGTGATCTACGTCTGCGAAAATAACCTGTACAACGAATACACGCATAATTCGGAGACCCTGGCGGGAGACATGTTGACGCGCGCCGTCGGCTTCGGCGTCCCCGGGGAGAGAATCGACGGCCAGGAAGTCCGGAAAGTCTACGCGACCGCGAAAACAATGGTGGCCCGCGTTCGTGCCGGCGCCGGCCCTGCGTTTCTCGTGTGTGATACATATCGGTTCCATGGCCATCACGTGGGCGATATCAACCGCGAATATTACCGCTCCAAGCAGGAAGAGCAGCAATGGAAGACAGAACGGGATCCCGTCAAGCTGATGTTGGACTGGTTGACGACAGAGAAGGTGGCCAATCGTGCTCAATTGGATCAGATTCAAAATGAAGTGAAGGCCGAAGTAGAGAAAGCCGTCCAGTTCGCGATGGCAGCTCCGTATCCGGCTGTGGACAGGGTGGCTCAAGACGTATATGCCTGAGACTCGTGAATTGACTCTGGGAGAAGCAGTCCGCGAAGCGCTCGCGGAAGAAATGCGACGCGACTCGCGCGTCTTCATCTGCGGCGAAGACATCGCGGAGGCCGGCACGGTTTTTAAAGTTTTAACCGGCCTGGTGGACGAATTCGGTAAAGAGCGCGTGCTCGATACCCCGATATCGGAGGCCGGCTTTACCGGTATTGCCGTCGGCGCCGCCATGACCGGGATGCGGCCCGTAGTGGACATCATGTTCGGTGATTTTTCCACTCTGGTCATGGACCAGATGGTGAATCAGGCCGCGAAGGTTCGCTACATGTCGGGTGGAAAGTGCAAAGTTCCCATGGTCATGCGCGCAACGCTCGGCGCGTCCCGCCGGTCGGCTGCCCAGCACTCGCAGTCACTACATGCCTGGTTTGCCCATATCCCGGGTTTGAAAGTGGTGTTGCCCTCGACGCCGTACGATGCCAAAGGCCTGATGAAAACGGCGATCCGCGACGACAATCCGGTCGTATTTTTCGAAGATAAGATGATGTACAAGCTGAAAGGGCCCGTGCCGGCGGAGGATTACACCATTCCATTCGGCGTCGCGGATATCAAGCGCGTGGGTACGGACATTACGATCATCGCGACCAGCAGCATGGTCCAGGTAGCGCTTGACGCCGCCAAGATGCTTGAAGAGTTCGATATCAGCGCGGAGGTGATTGATCCACGCACGGTCTGGCCGCTCGATGAGAAGACACTTATCGAATCGGCAAAAAAGACTTCCCGGGTGATTGTTGTTGATGAGGGTTATGAACGCTACGGGGTGACCGCTGAAATTGCATCGGTGATTGCCGAAGGCGCATTCTTCAGCCTGGAAGCGCCTGTAAAGAGGATCGGAGCGATGCACGTTCCGATTCCATTCTCTCCGCCATTGGAAGATGCCACCATCCCGACCGAACGACAGGTGTTTGGAGCGGCAAAGGCGCTCTGCGGGTAAGAATTAACGCGAGCTGAAGCCCGCGTTTAACTACTGTAAAATAAGAAATATGGCTACAAGTGTTGTGATGCCTGCGCTGGAGATGGCGCAGGAAACCGGGAAGATCGTCTCGTGGCTGAAAAAAGAAGGCGACGCCATCAATAAAGGCGCGCCCCTGCTCGAAGTGGAAACCGATAAGGCCGTGGTCGAGGTCGAGGCGACCGCGGATGGTGTTCTCGCAGGGGTGAAGTCGCATGAAGGCGATGTGGTTCCCGTGGGCGTAACGATCGCATGGATCGTGGCGCCCGGAGAAAAGCCGCCCGCAGATTCACCGGCGGCGGCCCCGGCCGCTCGAAAGGTTACCGAACAGCCACCGCAGGCTGCTTCAATGCCGGCTCCCATTTCTGTGGAATCCAGTGCGCGACGCGAAGGCGGGCCACAGATTTCGCCCAAGGCTCGCCGCCTCGCCAAAGAGAAAGGCGTTGACATAAACCGCATCAAGGGCACAGGTCCCGACGGAACCATCACCGGCGAAGACGTTCTGGCGGCTGCTGCAGCACCCGCGGCGGCAGCCCCTTCGGCCCGGGCGCCTTCCGTTCTCAGTGGCATCGCCCGTTTGATGGCAGAACGTACAACGCAGAGTTGGACGCAAGTCCCGCACTTCGTCCTTACGCGGGAAATTGATGTCGCAGCGCTTCAACAGGCGCGGGAGAAACTTGGTCCAGCCATCGAACGTGACCGCGGAGTAAAGATCACGGTGACGGATCTTCTCGTCGCCCTCGCCGCGCAAGTCCTGAAAAAACATCCGAAGATGAACGCGAGCTGGGGCGCAAACGGAATTCAGCTCAATCCGCAGATCAACATCAGCGTTGCGATGGCGGTGACGGACGCAGTCGTTGGAGCGGTTATTCCGAATGCCGATGCTGCCGCCCTCGCCGACATCGCGGTGCAGCGGCGTAATCTGACCGAGAGGGCAAGAAGCAGCCGCCTGAAGCCCGCCGATGTGACCGGCGGCACGTTCACAATCAGCAATCTGGGCATGTACAAGATCGATTCTTTCAACGCCATCATCGCGCCACCGCAGGCCGCCATTCTTGCAGTCGGCCGCATCGCGGATCGTGTGGTGGCCGTGAATGGACGACCTGCGGTCCGCCCAATGATGACATTGACGCTTTCGAGCGATCATCGTGTCGTCGATGGCGCTCAAGCGGCTTTGTTCCTTAACGATCTGGCCGAAGCGATTCGCGCGCCAGAGCTGTAATTGGAGATGTTCAATGGCGAAGAACCTGAAACCTGAATTCCTTCCCGTCAACGAAGATGACCTCAAGCCCTCGCATCGTTGGAACCGGCCGCTGATGGCGCCGGGTACCACGCAAGTCGATTTCGAAGAGCGCGTCGAGTTCCGGCGCCTTCACCGATATCGGCTCGCCCGCACGCGCCAGGCATTGGCACAGTCCGGTTTGGGCGCGATGCTGTGCTTCGATCAGTACAACATCCGCTACATTTCGAGCACCGTTATCGGAGAATGGGCCCGCGACAAGCTGATCCGCTACTGTTTGCTGACCGGGAACGGCGATCCATGGGTGTGGGATTTCGGATCCGCCGCTCGTCACCATCGGATTTACTGCCCGTGGTTGCACGAGGATCACGTTCGCGCCGGCAATCCCGGCATGCGTGGCGCAATCGGGCCGGAGGTCGGGCTGTTCAAGCAGGCCGCGAAGGAGATCAAGCAGCTTCTCAGGCAGGAAGGCGTGGCAGACATGCCGCTCGGCCTGGACCTGTGCGAGCCCGGAATGCTATTCGCGTTGCAGGAAGAAGGGCTCGAAGTTCGCGACGGGCAGCAGATGATGCTGACGGCGCGGGAAATCAAAAGTCACGACGAAATCACCCTGCTCAATATCGCTTCGAGCATGGTGGACGGCGTCTATCAGGATATCGCCGCCGAGCTGAAGCCCGGAGTGAAGGAAAGCCAGATCGTCGCGCTCGCGACCAAGCGCCTGTACGAAATGGGTTCGGACTGTGTCGAGGCGATCAATTCGATTTCCGGAGAACGCTGCAGCCCGCATCCGCACAATTTCACCGACCGGCTGATTCGTCCCGGTGACCAGGCCTACTTCGACATCATCCATTCCTTTATCGGCTACCGAACGTGCTACTACCGCACCTTTGCGGTCGGCAGTTCAACGCCGGCGCAGCGCGATGCCTACAAGCAGGCGCGGCAATGGATGGATGACACGATCGCCATGCTGAAACCCGGCGTCAGCACAGACAAGGCCGCCGAGCAACTGCCCGAGGCATCCGCGATCGGCTTCGAGAGCGAGATGGCCGCTTTCGGCCTCAACTTCTGCCACGGCCTTGGACTCGGCCTCCACGAGCGTCCATTGATCTCGCGCCTCAACTCCTTCATCGAACCCTACGAGCTCAAGGAAGGAATGGTCTTTGCGGTCGAAACTTTCTGTCCCGCGAAGGATGGAGTCTCCGCCGCGCGCATCGAAGAGATGGTGGTGCTCACTCCGGACGGCGCCAAGATCATCTCGCTGTATCCGGCGAATGAGCTGCCGGTCGCTAACCCGTACTAAAGACAACAGCCTGCTTCCCGCGGCTACGATGCACCGTTTGTCGATCCGCGCCCATTCGGTAACCAACTGAATCTCTTCGATTTCCTAACCCAGATACCTACTGTCGTCCATGATCTTCTTCATCCTGATGTGAGGTGTCTTGGGGCCTTGACAAGGCTGCTGTTAAGGCACTATAAACATAGTTCAGCAAAAATAAACACCCGTTCGTTAGCAGGCTGTTGTTTTCGGTATTCGAAATTGACTTCAGTCTGGCGAAATACAAACTATCGCGCGCAAAACGGCAAGAACACCGATTCTGGGGAGGAGCGCATGAAAAGAACTACGCTGGCCGGGTGTCTGATCCCGGCGGTTTGCCTGGGTGTGCCGGAGGCATGGGCGCAATCGGAAGGCCTGGAAGAGGTCGTGGTGACGGCGCGCAAGCGCGACGAGTCCTACCAGGAGGTGCCCATGGCGGTGACCGCCTTCTCGGAAGAGGAGATCCGCGCGGCCGGCATCGATCGCCCGCAGGATTTCATCGGCCTGACGCCGAACATGACGATGGTGCAGACCCAGAACCAGGGCACATCTTTCATCACCGTGCGCGGCATCTCCCAGGCGCGCAACAGCGAGCCCTCGGTGGCGGTGCTCATTGACGGCGTGCTGATGGCCAATCCTTCGATGTTCAATCAGGAACTCTATGACGCCGCCCATATCGAGGTGTTGAAGGGGCCGCAGGGCGCCCTCTACGGCCGCAACGCCATCGGTGGTGCGGTGATCATCAACACCAAGGAGCCCGGTGATGAGTTGTCGGGCAATATCCTCGCCGGCTACGAATCGGGACCCGGCTTCAGGGTACGCGCCGGCCTCGATGGGCCCGTGCCGAACATGGATGACCTGAAGTTCCGGGCGTCATTCTCTGTGTTCGACACCGACGGGCACATCAACAATCCGTTTCTCGACGAGGAAGCGGATCCCTTCCGCGACATATCCGGCCGCGCAAAACTGCTGTGGGAGCCCAATGACCGCTTCACGGCGGACCTGCGCTTCTCCATCTCGCAGGTGGATACCCAGGCCCTGTATTTCAACATCACGCGCGATGCCAACGACACCAGTCTGCCGGTGCGCGTCAACAACGACGGCGACAACGAGCGCGACATGTGGAGCGTCTCGCTGAAGATGGATTACGAAACCGACTATGGGACGCTGACCTCGATCACCGCATACGACGACCTCGAAGAACTGCTGACCGGCGACCAGTTCGACTTTCTGCCGAACGACGAATCCGTGCTGTTCCTGTTCTTCGGCGTGGATCAGGCACAGCACCAGTTCCTGGACGTAGAGGCCGTCAGCCAGGAACTGCGTTTCACCTCACCTGCCGACCAGCGCTTCCGCTGGATCGTCGGCGGCTACCTGATCTCCACGGACCGCTTCATCGCCACCGGCAACGTGTTCGATTGCAGCGATGCCGCCACGTTCCTGGATCCGTTTCTCGACTGTGCCGAGGGAGTGCGCGACGTGAAGCGGGAACCATTGCCGATCTTCTTCCCACAGTTCACGTTCCTGTCCGACTCCCAGGACAATTTCGCCTATGCGCTGTTCGGCGAACTGAGCTACGACATCAGCGACCTGCTCGAGGGTTCCGTGGCCCTGCGCTATGACCACGACCACCGCGAGAACACGACGGAGACGCCGCAGGTCTTCCTCGACACATTCGTCAATCCGTTCGTCACGCCGGACGCGATTTCCGGAGACAAGCGCGAGATGAGCTGGGATGATCTGCAGCCAAAGGCCACGTTGCGCTTCACGCCGAACGAGGACTGGACGTTCTACCTCGCCTACAGCCGCGGATTCCGCAGCGGCGGATTCAACCAGACCGGAGTCGGCTCGGCTGGCATTGCGGGCGTTGACGACCTGTTCGACCAGGAGACCGCGAACACCTTCGAAGGCGGCATCAAGGCCCGCTTCTTCGATGGCCGCGTCAGTGCCAACGTCAGCGCGTACCGGACCATGGCAAGAGGTTCCTACTACTTTGTCTTCGATCCGAATACCAGCACCCAGAACCTGGGCAATCTCGAGCGGGTGCGTTACAGCGGCATGGAATTCGCGGCCGCGGCGCTCGTGACGGAAGGACTGGACATGCATGTAGCCCTCGGCTACACGGACAGCGAGATCGAGGAATCCAGTCGCTCGCCGGACGACATCGGAAACGAAGCCCCGCTGGTCTCCGAGTACACGTTCAACATCGGCGCCCAGTACCGGCGTGCGCTCGGCGCGTGGGACGGCGTGACCGGGTTCGTGCGCACGGATTTCGAAATCATCGGGCCGACGTATTTCTACCCCGACAACTTCAGCGTCCGCCACCCGGTGCCCCTGCTGAACCTGCGCTTCGGCGTCGAGAGCGATTCCTGGGCCGTCACCGCGTGGTCGAAGAACCTGAATGACGAGGATTACAATTCCGAGTGGTCGCCCGGGCCGATGTTCTTCCCGAGTCCCGGCCCCTCGAACAACTTCGTGTTCAAGGGGCAGCCGCGCAGCGTGGGCGTGGACGTTGAATACCGGTTCTGACGGACGGCCAATACCGTATTGGCGTCATGACAACCGGGAACAAGCTTCCGCAGCGCCTGCATCACACGGCCTACTGACGGCCGACATGGAGGCGACCCGGCGCTTTTACGAGGATGTCATCGGGCTGCCGCTGGCGGCGACCTGGTCGGAGAGCGACGTGCTGTTCGGCAGGTTGCGCACCATTGCCACACGTTCTTCGGGCTGGCAGATCGTGGGGCGCTGGCGTTCTTCCGGTTCGCCAATGCCGAGGACCAGGCGCTGTTCGGGCCGAAGATGCCGCCCTCGCCGTTTCACCATATCGCATTGAAGGTTGACTGCGCGACCCAGGACGCGATTGCCGGGCGGATCGCTGCGGCGGGGTTCTGCCGCGGCCAGCGCGTGGTGGTGGGCTTCAATGCCGGCCCGTTCGTCGCCGGCGCGGTCTATTGTCAACATGAAACCCATCCCCACCGGCCGCACCGGACCGCGCATCCGCTGCATCGGGCGCACCGACGACATGCTGATCGTGCGCGGCGTCAACCTGTTCCCGGCGGTCATTCGCAGCATCCTCAAGGAATTCTCGCCGGACGTGGCCGAGACGTTCCGCATCTTCCCGCGCAACAAAGGCGTGCGCCAGACGCCGCCTTTGCCACTGGTCGTGGAACTCGGCGAAGGGCACAACCAGGCGCCCGAGGGGCTCGTGCAGCGCATGAGCGCCGAGATCCGCTCGCGGCTGGTGGATAATTCCCGGGCGATGGAGTCCACGGAAAACTGAAAATCGGGGTCAGACTGCAATTATCAATCCGGGAGGTAGTCGTCCAATGTCGCATACTCATAATCGCCGTCTGACCCCGATTTTCGTCCTGGTCCTGGCCGCGGGACTCGCCTCCCAGCCGTCGCGGGCGACGGATGCCGCTCTCACCGAGGTCGCCCTCGCGCAATGGCTGGAGAACTACAAGGCCGCATGGGAAAGCCGCGACGCGGACCGGGCCGCCGCGCTTTTCACGGTGGACGCCACCTACCAGGACGAGGCGTTTTCACCGCCGCATCGCGGCTCCCAGGGCATCCGGGACTACTGGTCAAAGGTCACGGCCGGTCAGCGCGACGTGAAATTTCAGTACCAGGTGCTGAGCGTGAAGGGCAATACCGGTATCGCCCACTGGTCAGCGCAGTTTGCCGTTGCGGAGACAACGACGACCATCAAGCTGGACGGCGTGTTCCTGCTGGAATTCGACGGCTCCGGCAAGTGCCGCAGCCTGCGCGAGTGGTGGCACCTGCAATCCTCGGCACCGCAGTGATCCGGTAGCCTTTGCGCCCGCCTTCTGCGACGATCTGCGTTTCGCGTTGCGTGTATTCAGGGGGGTGGGA
>JACORW010000042.1 GCA_016179185.1 Gammaproteobacteria bacterium
CGCAGTTTGACGGGGATCTGCTCCGACGTTATGACGTGACGGGACCGCGCTACACTTCCTATCCGACCGCGCCGCATTTCAACGCGGAGTTCGACGCCGACGCCTACCGACTCCACGTGTGGGAGTCAAACGGCGATCCGATCCCCGCTCCGCTCTCCATTTATGTCCACATCCCGTTCTGCGCAACGGTGTGTTTCTATTGCGCGTGCACCAAGGTCGTGACCGCGAACCGGCGCCGCGCAACCCCATACCTGCGCGACCTGTTCCTCGAGATCGAGATGCAGGCCGGGCTGTTCGATACGGACCGGGTCGTGGAACAACTGCATCTCGGCGGCGGCACGCCCACGTTCTTCGACGACGATCAGTTGCGGCGGTTGATGGAACGGATACGCGGGCACTTCCGGCTGGTGCCCGATGCGGAGGGTGAGTTCGGCATCGAGCTGGATCCGCGCACGCTTGGGAGCGACACGATGCGCGTATTGCGGCAACTGGGGTTCAACCGGGTCAGCCTGGGCGTGCAGGATCTGGACGAGGACGTGCAGCGGGCGGTGAACCGGATCCAGCCGGAGGAGATGACACTGGCCGCCGTGGAGGCCTCCCGCGAAGAGGGCTTCCACTCCATCAGCATGGACCTCATTTACGGGTTACCGCGCCAGACGCCGGAGAGTTTCGGACGCTCACTGGAGAGCGTCATCGCCATGGGCCCCGATCGGCTGTCGGTATTCAATTATGCGCACCTGCCGGGGCGATTCAAATCACAGCGCCAGATCGCGGAATCGGAGCTTCCGGATGCCGGGGCGAAACTGCGCATGCTCGAGGAAACCATCGCCCGGTTGATCGCCGCCGGATACGAATATATCGGCATGGATCATTTTGCGCTGCCGGAGGATCCGCTGTGCGTCGCGCGTCGCAACGGCACGCTGCAGCGCAACTTCCAGGGATATTCCACCCGCGACCACTGCGACCTTATCGGCATCGGCATGAGCAGCATCGGCCGCGTCGGGGACTGCTACGCGCAAAACGCACGCACGCTGACCCGGTACGCGGAACTGCTGGAGCATGGGCAGTTGCCGGTCGAGCGCGGCATTGCGCTCAGCGCCGACGACCGGCTGCGCCGGCGCGTGATCATGACGTTGATGTGCTACTTTTCGTTGCGGCCGTCGGAAATCGAGCGCGAGTGGGACGTGACTTTCTGGGAGTACTTCGCCCCGGAACGCCGGCGGCTGGAGACATTCGCCGCGGACGGCCTGGTGCGCGTCGAGGACGATCTGATCGAAGTGCTGCCGCGCGGTCGTCTGCTGATCCGAAACATCTGCATGGCATTCGATCGCCGTCTGGCCGAAAGCGCCGGAGGCGAGGCCGGTTTCTCCCGCGTAGTGTAATGGCGGCGGTCGCGGCCGGGATGCCCCGGCCCCGGCCGGCACGATTACTTCTGGCTGCCGAAAAACGCCGCCAGATTTTCTATGTCCGCATCGGTCAGCGGCTTGGCCATGGGCGACATCATCGGATCGGCCCGCGTGCCGTCCCGGAAGGCCTTCATCTGCTTCATCAGGTAGCCCGGTTTCTGACCGGCCAGATTCGGCCACAGATCATTGGGGCTCGTTCCCGCGGGACCATGGCAGGCGGCACAGGTGGCCGATTTCGCCTGTCCCGCCGCAGCATCGCCGGCGAATGTTGCGGTACTGACAGCGCCAAGGGTCAATGCAATTGCCACAGCAGCATACTTACTCATGGTGATCCTCCGTTGAGTGGGTGGTTGGGGAGATTCGAGGTGCGCATTATGCGGCCGGGCTTCCGGGCAATTCCACCAGCCGGTGCAGGCGCGCATCATGGGAACGAATGTGCTCCGAAAACCATTCATCCAGCACGCGCACCAGTTGCGCAGGCTCGAGGCGCCCGTGCACGCCGTAATCGTCCATCATGTCGCGCAGTTGGTCCAGCAACCGGTCGTGATCGGCCTTGTGTTCAAAGTAGCGGTCATAGTGACTATCACGCATGATTTTTTCCTCCAGCGCAAAGTGCGCGGAGGTGGCGGACAGGATGTCACCGAGAGACGCGCTGATGGACGCCCGGTCCGTTCCCTCGACGATGCAGATTACGAGGTGGTTGATCATGCGGATCAGTTTCAGATGCGCATCGTCCACGGCGGGTATGCCCAGCGCGTAGCGCTCCTGCCAGTCCAGTGTTGTATCAATCACGGCATTGCCTCGCCGGACGCATTCATTCGGTCATGCAGAAACAGGAGGCCACCCTGATCCGGACGAGCTCGATCTTCGCGACCGGTTCTTTCCACCAGATTCTTTTTTCCAGAGGCGATATAGCCATGGTTCGGGCTACGCCACGCGGGCATTTTTCTGGCGCGCAGCGTAGCCTGTGCCTGTTACAGGGATTCTTGACCTGGATCAAGGAATACGGCGTGGCGGGGATCAATTTGCCGCGCAAGCCCATCCACGAACATTTACATCAGCCGCCTTACCCGTTCGCCCCGGTAAAATGGCGGGGTGTGGATTAAGACACTCCATATCGGCTGTGCCGCGCTCACATTTGTCTCGTTCCTGGTGCGCGGGATCTGGATGCTGCGGGATTCGCCGCTGTTGCGGCGGCGCGCGACACGGATAGTGCCGCATGTCATTGACTCGGTCCTGTTCCTGTCCGGGTTTGCGCTGCTGCTTTCCCGGCACGGCGCGTTTTTCCGGGAGGACTGGCTGTTGGCCAAGCTGGCCGGCGTACTCCTTTATATAGTGTGCGGCCTGGCGGCGTTGCGGCCCGGCCGGCCGCGGCCGGTGCGCATCGCGGCCTTTGCCGTCGCCCTGGTCGTTTTCGTCTGGATAGTGTCACTGGCCCGCACCCGATCTATAGTGTTCCCATTCCATGTCGCCGGCCCGTCATGACCGATGAATTCTTCGCGTTGCGCGTGGAGTACCGCCACGTGTCGCTGCTCGAACAGGAGACGCCCCCGGACCCCCTTGATCAGTTCCGCAACTGGTTTCAGGCGGCCGTTGACGAGGGCATCGAGGTCCCGAACGCGATGGTGCTTGCAACTGCGGACGCCGACGGCCGGCCGAGCGCCCGTTATGTGCTGCTGAAGGGGCTGGACGCGGACGGGTTCGTGTTCTTCACGCAGTCAGTGAGCGACAAGGCGCAGCAGTTGCGCGACAACCCGCGCGCCGCGCTGGTCTTTTACTGGGAACCGATGCACCGGCAGGTGCGCGTGGAGGGGATCGTCAGTGAAGTGAGTGCCGCCGAGGCGGACGAGTATTTCGCGTCCCGTCCCTACGGCAGCCGGATCAGCGCCTGGGTCGCGCCGCAGAGCAGCACCGTGAGCGATCGCGAGTTCCTGGAACAGCGCGCGCGGGAACTGGATTGGGAGTTCGCCGGCGGTCCGGTACCGCGGCCTGAAACCTGGATCGGGTATCGCGTGCGGCCGGACCGGATCGAATTCTGGCAGGGACGGGAAAACCGCCTGCACGATCGGTTGTGCTTTGAACGCGAAGGGAACGGCGCCTGGCGGATGCGCCGGCTGGCGCCTTGAAATTACTTTTTACTCATTACTGAGGACGGGAGGAGCGGCGTCCGGCATCCCCGTTATTTATCGGGGGCCGGTACCCGGAACTCGATGCGCTCGACGGCAAACCGGCGCGCTTCCTCCGGCGTCGCCGAACCAAGGTCCACCGCGCCGTCGTCCACGACAATGAACGGATCCATGTAGATCGATTCGGCCAGGCAGGCCGCGGCGTCGGTAAAGTTGTCGAACACGGCGTCGATCACAATCTGATCGCAGTGCTCGTGCACGACTTTGTAGGAACGTTCGCTGCGCAGCATAAGCATCCCCGTCAAGTCGGCGCAATGATACCACGGCATGGGGGTCGGGACGCGCCTATTTGCTCCGCGTTGCTGCGATGGTTGCCGGCGTAATATAGTGGCGGACGGCGCGGCGGTCATTTCAGGGCCGCTCCGCGGAGGGAGATCCGGACATGACGGGCGACGATACCGACACGACCAGGACCACGGCGAAAACGCTCTGGTCCGAAACGATCCTAGAAATACTCTACGAGACGCTGCGCAAGAATAAACCCGACAAGGATGTCATCGGCGTACTGAAGGAAGTGCAGCAGAAGGGTTTCAAGCGCGATTACATCCTTAAGAAAGTGACCGGCAAGGTCAGCGATCAGGCCGCCCTGCGCGTCAGGCAGTTATTGAAGAAATCCTGACGCGCTGCGTCGCCCGCGGCGCCTCAACGAATCCAGGACGACTGTGATGCCACAGGAACAGCAACTGGTCCGCGGTCTGGGACTGCTGGACTCGACGATGCTGGTCGCCGGTTCCATGATCGGCTCCGGGATCTTCATCGTTTCCGCCGACATCGCCCGGCAGGTGGGCGCACCTGGCTGGCTGCTGGCGGTGTGGATCATCACCGGCTTGCTCACGCTGATGGGGGCACTTTCCTACGGCGAACTGGCCGCCATGATGCCCCAGGCCGGCGGCCAGTACGTGTATCTGCGCGAGGCGTATTCGCCGCTGTGGGGATTCCTGTACGGCTGGACACTGTTTCTCGTCATCCAGACCGGCACCATCGCCGCCGTGGGTGTGGGATTTGCGCGGTATCTGGGCGCGCTGTGGCCGGCGATATCGGAGACCAACTACTTCATCGCGCCGGTCGCGCTCGGCTCGCGCTATGCGATCTCCCTTTCCACCGCCCAGATGATGGGCATCGCCATGATCCTGTTCCTGACGTGGATGAACACGCGCGGACTCCGGACCGGCAAGCTAGTGCAGAACGTGTTCACCGTGGCGAAGATCGGGGCGCTGCTCGGTCTGATCCTGCTCGGCCTCACCCTGGGCTGGAACGCCGAGGCAGTGGCGGCGAATTTCTCGGATCTCTGGACGCCGCGCGGAACGCTGCAGGAGGTCGGCCCCGGCATCACCGCCATGGTCTCTTCCTTTGGACTGCTGGTTGCGATCTGTGTTGCGCAGACAAATTCGCTGTTCTCGGCCGATGCGTGGAACAATGTCACTTTCACCGCCGGCGAGGTGAAGGACCCGCGGCGCAACCTGCCGTTGTCGCTGGCGCTGGGGACCGGGATCGTGATCGGGTTGTACGTGCTGGCCAACGTGGCCTACCTGGTCACGTTGCCGTTCGAGGCCATTCAGCAGGTGCCGGGTGATCGCGTAGCGGCCGCGACGGCGGATGTCATCCTGCCGGGCGCAGGCGGCATCATCATGGCGCTGGTGTTCCTGGTGTCCACTTTCGGCTGCAACAACGGCCTGATCCTTTCCGGCGCGCGCGCCTCCTATGCCATGGCGCGGGATCGCCTGTTCTTCCGCGCCGTCAGCACGTTGAACCGGCACCAGGTCCCGGCCTGGGGCCTGATCGTGCAGGGCCTATGGGCATCGTTCCTGATCCTGCCGCGCACCATCAAGCAAGGCGAGGGCGGCGCCATTACCTACGGCAACCTGTATGGGGATCTGCTCACTTACGTGATTTCCGCCGCGCTCATCTTCTACATTCTCACGATGAGCGGGATATTTGTACTGCGCCGGAAGCGGCCGGATGCAGACCGCCCTTACCGCGCGTTCGGCTACCCCGCGGTGCCGCTGCTCTACATCCTCTGCGCCGGCGTCATTCTCGCGGCATTGTTGCGGTATCAGACCGCGGTCACATGGCCCGGTCTGCTCATTATTCTTACCGGCGTGCCGGTGTATTTTCTGTGGCGCGCGCCCTCAGGCCTGCCGGCCGGGCTGGAGTCGGAGCGCCAGGCCTGATCTATTCGCGCGATGTTGCCGAGATATGACCGGAACTGAACAGCCTAAACTTGAGATGATGGGTACGCGCCACTTCACGGGGTGGCTTGCCGCCCAGCACATTAGCCTCGCTTTCACCACCTATCAGAGCGGCAAGGTCTTTTTCATCGGCCTGCAGCCGGACGGACGCCTGTCGGTGTTCGAACGCACGCTGAACCGTTGCATGGGCATGTTCGCGACGCCCGACGCGCAGACGCTCTACATCAGCACGCTCTACCAGCTCTGGCGCTTCGAGCGCGCCAACGCGGAGGGGCAGGGTTATCAGGGTTTCGATGCGCTCTACATTCCGCAGGCCGGGTACACCACCGGCGATCTGGACATTCACGATCTGGCCGTGGATGCGGACAGGCGCCTGGTGTTCGTCAACACGCTGTTCAGTTGCCTTGCGACCACCAGCGAAACCCACAGTTTCATCCCGCTCTGGCGCCCACGCTTCATATCGAAACTGGCCGCGGAGGATCGCTGCCATCTGAACGGACTGGCCATGGAAAACGGCAGGCCGCGTTACGTCACCAGCGTCAGCGAGTCGGACGTCAACGACGGCTGGCGCGAACAGCGCACCGGCGGCGGGGTGGTTATTGATTGCGCGTCGAACGAGTTGGTGGTGCGCGGGCTGGCGATGCCGCATTCGCCGCGGCTGCATGACGGGCGGCTCTGGCTGCTGAACTCCGGCACCGGAGAATTCGGGTTCGCGAACCTTGACTCCGGTCGCTTCGAGCCGGTGTCATTCTGCCCCGGCTATCTGCGCGGCCTGGCATTTGTCAATGGCTACGCCATAGTCGGTCTGTCCGAGTCGCGGCACAACAAGACCTTCGACGACCTGCCGCTCAAGGACCAGATAGCCGCGCGCGGTGCCGAACCCCGGTGCGGGCTCCAGGTGATCGACCTGCGCACCGGTGACAATGTGCACAGTCTGCGCATTTCCGGGATTGTCGAGGAACTCTACGACGTCGTCGTGTTGCCCGGTGTCATCCGGCCGATGGCGCTGGGATTCGTGTCGGACGAGATCCGCAGGGTGATTACGGTGGCAGAAGAGTAGAAAGTTAAAAGTGAAAAGTGGAAAGTGAAAAATTGAACAAGGCGTAAGCTGAGATGACAATATGGGCTGGTAGCCTGTGTTTGTAATATTTTTCTTTACACATTCCACTTTTGACTTTTCACCTTCATGCCAAAAAAGCGCTGGCAAATCCTCCAAAAAAATCCAACGCACCTTCGAGCAGGCACTGTCCGCGCAGCAAGGTGGCAATGGCGAGCGGGCCATTGCGGCCTATCGCAAGGTCCTGGCGCTGGATCCGGCCCATGCGGGCGCACTGAGCAATCTCGCCTCGCTGATGCGGCATGCCGGGGATCAGGACGGCGCTCTGCAGGTCTTCGAGCGCGCGGCAAGGTCGAAGACCGCGCCGGCCGCTCTGTTCTACAACTACGGCAATCTGCTGCACGAGCTGAACCGGCCCCTGGATGCCGAGCAGGCGTTTCGCCGCGCGCTGGAACTGGATCCGCGGCTGTACCAGGCCGCCACGCACCTGGCACGGCTGCTCGCCGGGCAGAAGCGCGCGGACGAGGCCATGGCACTGCATCGCCGGGCGCTTGAGATTGAACCGTGCAACCCCGTGTCCCTGCGCGGCCTGGGGCAATTGTGTTATGAGCGCGGTGAACCGGAAGAGGCGGAGCGCCAGTATCGCGCCGCGCTGGAGATCACGCCGGACCATGCGGAAACGCTGAATGCGCTCGGTGTGGTACTGAAGGATCGCGGGCAGTTCGACGAAGCACTGGCGCTGTGGCGCCGCGCCATCGAACTGGCGCCGCGATACGCGGTCGCCCACAACAACCTGGGCGTGATGCTGCGCCTGATGCGCCGCCCCGCCGATGCGCTGGGCCCGCTGCGCACCGCGGTGAAACTCGATCCCGGAGATTCGACCGCGGCCGGAAACCTGGCCCATGCCTTGCTGAATCTCGGGCAGACAACCGGAGCCGAGGAGGTGGCGCGCGGTGTACTGGCCCGCGATGCGGGCAATGCAGAAGGCCATTTGATGCTGGGTTTTTCTCTGGCTTACCAGGCGAAAGTGGAGGAGGCGATCAGCGAATTCCTGCTGTCATTGAAATCGGCGCCCGGCACCGCGACCAACATCTGCAATGCGTTGTTTGCGAGCCTGTACACGGATCAGCGTGCGCCGGCCGCCATCGCCGCATTGCATCGCGAGCTGTCCGTTCAGATACCGCCGGCGCTGCCCGCGTACCGGGAATGGCGCTGCGACAGCGATCCGGACAGGCCGTTGCGGATCGGTTACCTGTCGCCTGACATGCGCGTCCATCCGGTCAGCACGTTTTTTGAACCGGTGCTTGCGCACCATGATCGGGAACGATTCGACCTGCACTGCTATTCGACCACCGAGGCGCCGGACGAGGTGACGCAGAGATTACGCGCGCACGCCGCCCACTGGCATGAATGCGCCGGCCGGCCGGACAAATGGATCGCGGAGCGCATTCACGCCGACGGGATCCACATCCTTGTGGATCTGGCCGGGCATACCTCGGGCAACCGCGCCGCGGTGCTGCGCGCAAAACCGGCGCCGATCCAGGCGCTATATATCGGTTATCCCGGCACGACCGGCATGCCCGAGGTGGATTATCTGATCGCCGACGGCCGCGTCTGCCCGCCGGAACACGATCCTCTTTATACCGAAAAAGTGGCGCGACTTGCCGGAAGTTTCTGGTGTTTCCGGCCGCCGGACACCGCGCCGGAGCCAGCCGCCGCCCCGCTGGCGCGCAACGGCTATGTCACCTTCGGTTCCTTCAACGCCGCGCAGAAGATCTCCGATTCCACCGTCCGGCTCTGGGCGGCGGTGCTCGCGGCGGTACCACGTTCGCGGCTGCTGCTCAAATCCCTGTCATTCGCCGACGAGAAGCTGCGCACGATGTTCAAGCGGCGCTTCATTGAAGCCGGCGTGGCCGCAGAAAGACTAGACGTGCTGCCGCCCAGTGATCGGAAGAAATTTTATGCAGAGTACCGCCATGTGGACATCGCGCTCGATCCCGTTCCGTACAACGGCGGCACCACCACCTGTGAAGCCCTTTGGATGGGCGTGCCGGTCATCGCGCTGCGGGGCGATCTGTTCCGCGGGCGCATGGCGGCGGCGATCCTGGAGATCGTGGGACTGCCGGAATTCGTGGGTGGCACGGCGGCGGAGTATGTCGCGCGGGCGGCCGCGCTGGCGGGGAATGCGGCATGGATCGGCGAACTGCACCGCGAACTGCGCGGACGCGTGGCGCAATCGAATTTGTGTGACGGCCGCCGCGCGGCGCGGGACCTTGAAGACCTGTATCTCGAATTTTGGGGGAACCGGCCCGCGAATCGGAGTTGATCTGGTGGTGCAAGTCCTGATGGGGTCAGAGCTCTCCGGGCTAATCTCTCTAAGGAATCTCTGAACAACCCCATCCTGGGGTTGTCAGAGGACGGCAAGCGAAAAGCGTGGTTTTCGCTTGCCTCACATTTTCAATGACTTGCAGTCATTGAAAATGGCAGTGCATCCCTGCACTGCGGGAAGCCCTGATGTTAATCAGAGCTTCCTTAGAATCTGCCCTGTTCGGCGCTCTCCAGGTCCACAATCATCGCTCGCGCCGTCTGGTAGCGGTGCGGCGGATCCTTGGCCAGCGTCCGGTCTACGATGGACTGATACCGGGCCAGCGGCAGCGGCAGGCGCGGGATCTCCCCGTGGACGTGCTGGTAAATCACCGCCGCCGGCGTATTGGCAGTGTACGGTTTCTGGCCGGTCAGCAGTTCATAAAGTATGACGCCGGCGCTGTACAGGTCGGACCGGTAGTCCACCGGCCGGCCTTCGCCCTGCTCCGGGCTCATGTAGTGCGGCGTTCCCAGCACCTGGCCAATGGTCGTCAGGTCCGTGCCACCCTGGATTTTCTTCGAGATGCCGAAGTCGGCCAGCGCCATCGTGTCATCGCCGCGAAACATGATGTTTGCGGGCTTCAGATCCCGGTGCACGACACCGATGGCGTGGATCGCCTCCAAACCATGGACGATATAACTCATGTAGGCAAACGCCACGTCCGGGGTCAGCCTGCGCTCCATGCGCTGCTTCAGGTCGCCGCGCGGGAAGAACTCCATGGCAATGAATCCAAAACGCTGCGTCAGCCCATGCTCATGGATACGCACGACGAACGGGCTGTTCAGGCCGGCAATCAATTGGGCTTCCTGGACGAATCGCTCGACCAGCGTCGCATTACTCACCGCGGTCAGGTCCAGGACTTTCAGCACCACGGATAAACCATCGGCGTTGCGCTCCGCCAGGAACACCTGGGACATGGCGCCCTGTCCGATCTGGCGGACAAAACGGTATCCCTGTTCCAGATCATCGCGCTGCGCCTGCTGGCGTTCCAGCTTGATGCGATGCACCAATGCACCCGCCTGCGTCATGCTGGCCTGCTGCGCCGCCTGCTTTTCCTCGGTGTACGCCGCGGCGGCCAGGACGACCTCCCGCAGCCGGTTCGGCGTCAGATCCTTCTTGTTGATGTATTCGGCGGCCCCGAGCTTTACCGCCTTGACGGCCACGTACTCATCGCCCTCCGCCGTCAATATGATGGTCGGCGGAAACCCCGGCGCGCGGCGAAATCCCCTGAGCCATTCCAACCCATCCTCACTTGGGCCAAGCTTGTAGTCGAGCAACAATATGTCGTACGCAGACCAATCGAAGGCAGCGCCCGGCTTGCCGCGCGCCGGGTCGTATTCCTCCACCTCCGCCCCGTCAAGGCAGCGCCCGATCTGCACACGTAACAGCGACCGGAAATCGGGGGAATCGTCAATGACGAGAATCTTCATGGGTTGCCGCCACGCGCCCGCCGTGGGGCAATGCGCAGACGGAATTTACCTCTGCTGGAATCGTGGAATTATATCAGACCGATCAGCCACTTCCGCCGGGAAGAAAGCGTCGGGACCGTCGCACGACCGCCGCAACGAACGCACCTCCGGCCTCTTCACCCTCCTTCCCGCGGGCTTGTAATCGGGCCGGCGCTCATTTAGTTTTCATGCGGCGAATGTCATCAACGACAGGACACCGCGCCACGCCGGATTAGCTCAATTGGCAGAGCACCCGCCTTGTAAGCGGAAGGTTGTGGGTTCAAGTCCCGCATCCGGCACCATCCCACACTGAACGCGAATGCCCATGCCGGCATTCCGGCCGCCGGACCTTGAACCCACAGCACTCTGTCCGGTTGTGGGCTGACAGCCGCCATCCTGGCGTCTGCCCTGCGGGCAACGCTGCGCGTTGTCCGATTTCTCTCCCGGAGAAATCGTCAAGTGCCGCATCCGGCACCATCCCACACTGAACGCGAATGCCCATGCCGGCATTCCGGCCGCCGGACCTTTAACCCACAGCACTTTGTCCGGTTGTGGGCTGACAGCCGCCCGCAATCATCCCAGCCTCGCCGGCAATACGTTCAACCCACGTACCGGCCACCCATACTTCATTCCTGCCGTTTCTCGTAGTCGGCGCGCTGCTGCTCCGTTGATTCGCGCTGGTGTTTTTCCTTCCATTCGGCATACGGCATGCCGTAGATGATCTCGCGCGCCTGCTCATAATCCATGGCCATGCCGCGCTCCTCGGCTGCGGCGCGATACCACTTCGCCAGGCAATTGCGGCAGAACCCGGCGAGATTCATCAGATCGATGTTCTGCACATCGGCGTGTTCACGCAGGTGTTGCACCAGCCTGCGAAACGCCGCCGCCTGCAACTCGGTCACTTCTTGCTGATCCACGAAATCCTCCCGCGCAACGGCGCCTGGAGTCATGTAACCACACTCTACTATTATACGCAGCGCCATCCCCCCTCGCAGCGCGACAGCCGGCATGAGCATTCAGCAGAAAAACAAAATCGTCATCGTCGGCGGCGGCGCCGGCGGGCTGGAACTGGCGACGCGCCTCGGCGACACGCTGGGTCGGCGCGCGCGCGCTGAAATCACGCTGGTCGACGCGAACCTCACGCATACGTGGAAACCGCTGCTGCATGAAGTCGCGGCCGGCACGCTGAATTCCCGCGAGGATGAGCTGAGCTACCTGGCCCAGGCCCGCGCGCACCACTTCGAATTCCGCCTCGGCCGCGTAGTCGGCGTAAATCGGACGGCGCGCACCATCCACACCGAACCAACGCGCGATCAGACCGGGGCGGTGTTCGTCCCGGCCCGCTCGTTTCCCTACGACACATTGATCCTTGCAGTCGGCAGTATCGCGAACGATTTCGGTATCCCGGGCGTCCACGAGCATTGTCACTTTCTGGACCGGCGCGCCCAGGCGGATAATTTTCAGCAGCACCTGCTGCGCATGCACTACGCCGCGGACACTCAGGAGAGCCCGTTGCGGCCCGGACAATTGGGCATCGCCATCGCAGGAGGCGGCGCCACCGGCGTGGAACTGGCGGCGGAGTTGTACCACTGCACGCGGGAATTGATCCAGTACCTGTTTGCCGGGCTGAAATTCGAAAAACACATGCGCATCACCGTCGTTGACGGCGCCGATCGCGTCCTGCCCGGCCTGCCGGCGCGACTCGGGGAGCAGGTCGCGGAAGAACTCCGGCACCTTGGGATTACTGTCCTGACCGGGGAACGCATCATCGAGGCGCGTGCCGACGGATTCGTCACCGCGGGCGGAAAGGTCATCGCGGCGGAGACGCTGGTCTGGGCCGCCGGGATCAAGGCAGCGGATTTTCTGACGCGCATCGAGGGGCTGGAATGCAACCGCACGAATCAGCTGCTGGTGTTGCCGACGCTGCAGACCACGCGCGACAGGGATATCTTCGCGTTCGGCGATTGCGCCGCGTGCCCGATGCCGGACGGCAGCGCAATGGTGCCGCCGCGCGCCCAGGCTGCGCATCAGCAGGCTGCGATGCTGGTGAAAAGCATGCACAGACGGCTCGAGCAGCGCAGCCTGCCCCGATATCGCTACGTGGACTACGGTTCGCTGATCAACCTCAGCCGTTATTCAACAGTGGGCAGCCTGATGGGCAATCTGGCGCGCTACTGGTCACCGCGCCTGTTTGTCGAAGGCGTATTTGCGCGTCTGGTGTATCTGTCGCTCTACAAAATGCATCTGCTGGCCCTGCACGGTTTTGTGCCCGTGGCACTCACGACGCTGGCAAATCTTCTGACCCGACGCGCCCGCCCGCGGCTGAAACTGCATTAAAGTCCGTACTTCCTGATGCGATAGCGCAGCGCCATGCGCGTAACACCGAGTTCGCGCGCCGCGCGCGACACGTTGCCTTTGCACCGTTCCAGCGCCTGCTTGATTAACGCCAGTTCGGCGCCGTCCAGCGTCATACCGGCAGCAAGCGCCCCCGGATCCCGCGCTGCTGCCGATCCAAAAATGGGGATCACATCAGCGCCAATGTCCTGTCCGCCGGACAGGAGCACCGCGCGTTCAATCGTGTGTCTGAGTTCGCGCACGTTGCCGGGCCATGAATAGGAGCTTATGGCGCGCTCCGCGGCAGGAGATATGCGCGGCGCCGGCAGGCCGTATCGTTTTGCCGTGAGGGCGGCGAAATGGCAGGCCAGGGCCAATATGTCTGCGCCGCGCTCGCGCAGGGGCGGCACGATAATCGTGATGACGTTAAGGCGATAGTAGAGATCGGCGCGGAATTCGCCACGCGCCACGAGCACCGGGATGTCGCGGTTTGTGGCCGCGACAAACCAGGCGCGGGCGGCGCGCTCCTGCGTCGTCCCGACACGGCGCACCGTGCGCCGTTCCAGTACCGCAAGCAACTTGGCCTGAAGGTCTGGCGGCAGTTCGCCAATCTCGTCCATGAACAGCACGCCGTCCTCGGCCGCCTCGATCAGGCCGGTACGCGACACATGCGCGCTGGTGAAGGCGCCCTTCTCGTGGCCGAACAACTCCGCCTCGATGAGATCCTTGGGCAGGCTCGCGCAGTCCACGTGCACAAAGGGTTTGATCCGGCGGGCGCTGGCCGAATGCAGCAGTCGCGCGACCACGTCCTTGCCGGTGCCGGTTTCGCCCAGAATCAATACCGTCGGCGGCGCCCCGGCGGCCATGTCCCCAAGCCGGGCGATCTGCCGTACCTGCGAACGCACTGCCTCAATGGACGTGCATGCTCCGAGAAAATCCACGATTCCCGCCTGGTGCTCGTGGCGGGCGCTCGCGTTGACCACGCTCTGCTCCAGATCGCGCCGACCCAGGACCTTTCGGACGCCGATGACAAGCTCTTCGAGATCCACCGGTTTTTTCAGGTAGTCCGTGGCGCCCTGCTTCATGGCCGAAACGGCGTCATCCAGCTCTCCATAGGCCGACATGACCAGCACCGCGGTCGTGCCGTTGGGCGTGGTTCTGATCTCGGCCAGCAGGTCCAGCCCGGACCCGTCCGGCAGCCGCATGTCCAGCAATACGAGGTCCGGGGCAAGTTCGCGCAACCGGCGCCGGGCGGAAGCCAGATCCGGGCTGATTTCGCTGGCAAAACCCTCGCGCTGCAGGCGTTTCTGCACCGATCGGGCAAATAACGTCTCGTCTTCGACGATCAACACCCGCTTCGTGAGCAAAGGGATCTCTGAACTGAGGGGGCTGTTGCCGTGACTGGGCGTCATGCCGGTGCCTCGTCACCCGCCGTCACGGGGATATGGATCGCGACTTCCGTGCCCCCGCCGGCAGCCGGATGGAAAGCAAG
The DNA here is from genome assembly GCA_016179185.1 of Gammaproteobacteria bacterium. GTDB lineage: Bacteria > Pseudomonadota > Gammaproteobacteria > Eutrophobiales > Eutrophobiaceae > 2-02-FULL-61-13. The sequence continues at coordinate 14,478 of JACORW010000042.1, forward strand.
TTCCCAACCGTGACTGTGACAGATCTTGAACGCCACCGGGATCCCGAGCCCGGTGCCGAAGCGCTTGGTCGAAGGACCGGGTTCCAGCCCTCCCGGTTCCGGGCTGAACGGAATTCCCGGCCCGGAATCGAAGATGCGCAGGATCAGCGCGCCCGCCGCTGTGTCGAGTCGCACGCGCAACAGCGCGCCGCGCGGGGAGGCGTCCACGGCGTTGGCCACGAGTCCAGACAGCGCCTGCTCCATCAGATCCGGGTCCGCGAGCACGCTTCGATCCAATTCCCAGTTCTCCCGCTGGACGCCCAGTCCTTTTTCCTGAATGCGGGCGCTGCTGACCGCAAGCGCGGCCTGCACCATGTCGGTGACGCGGGCCCGGCGCAGGCCCGGTTTCAGCGGGTGGAGATACGACACCAGCGTGTTCACCCACCGTCCCAGCCGGTCAATGGTTGCAATGATGGCGTCACGCCCGTCCCGGATTTCTTCCTGCGAGGCGCTTTCATCGAGCATCTGCGCCGCGGCGCGCACGCTGGCCAGCGGATTGCGAATATTGTGCGCCACAACCGGGACCAGTGCGCCGAGCGCTGCCTGCCGCTCCTGTTCGACCAACGCGTCCCGACTGCGCGAGAGGTCCGCTGCCATGCGGTTGATCGAGTCGGCGATATCCGCCACTTCAGCGACTCCGGAAACCGGAATGCGATGTTGCAGGTGACCGCCGCTGATTATCATCGCTCCATCCTTTACCGTGGCCATTGGCCGGACAAAATCGATGCGCATGATACGTGACGTCATGATTACCAGCAGCACGGCCAGCAGAAAGACCACGGGGATACCCACCGGCGCGTACCGCGTCCAGCGCCGCATCGTGTCCTGCAATATTGCCTGTCGTTTCGCGAGCAGGGTCTTGAAGGCAGTGTAGGGTCCCTCGAACCGCCCCACCATCTGATCGGCAAACCGCGGGTCCAGAATGCGGACGCCCACCGTGCCGTCAACCTGGACGATGGCAGCGAAAATCAGATTCATGTCGCGCTGGATTTCCCGGTATGCCTGCTGCATGTCCTGCACCGCCAGTTCTTCTTCCTCCGTCGCCGAGTTGCGCCGCAATTCATTGAACAGTTCATTGACGCGGCGATACATGCGCTGCGCCCGCGGCTCATCCAGCAGGCGCGCCTTGAATACCTCCTGTATCTGCCGGAACAGCTCCCCGCGGATCTGCTCGGTGAGAAAACTGAGATTGTTGACGCGGGCCGATTCCGCAGAAGTCTGCTGCCAGAAATAGGTGGACAGACCGCTCAACGCACCCGTCACGGCAACCAGGACCAGAAAGGCAGCCTCGTGGAATCTCAGGAGATTGAGAAGCGAACGGCGGCGGGCAACACCCATGCCCGGAGTATAAGGGAATGGTTCAAATAGACCACTTCTTTGGTCCAGTTAGACCTGTCCGCCTCGCACGTGCCGCTTTGGCCAGGCCGCACGCCAGCGGGTACTATGTTGATTATTTTGGAATTATGAAACCCCTGAAAACTGGGGGCGTTTCTGGCACGGCATTCGCATCGCTTCCATGTGCCGGGCAACCGGCGTCCCGGGAAACCGGGTTAACCGGGTATATCCGAAACAAGTCGGTCAATTGAGGAGATCCATCATGAAGTGGGAAACCCCTTCGTACAATGACGTCCGCTTCGGCTTCGAAGTGACGATGTACATCAACAACAAGTAACACCCAGTCGGCCGCATCCGGGCTGACAGGAAAAGGGGCCTTCGCCGGCCCCTTATTCTTTAGTCCGGGGCGCGCACCGGCGCCGCATTGCCGTATCCGGTGCCGGTTTCACTCTGTTGCCCGCCAGGGCCGGGCAGCATGCGCCGCAGCACATTTTCGTGCCTGCTCCAGAGATGTGACAGCGCGCCGCAGGTGTGCAGTACGATCAAGGCCAGCAATACCTTCGAACTCAGGACGTGCACGCCGGTGAATATCTCGTTCACCACCGGATCCTTGTCTGCCCATTGCGGCAGCGGGACTCCCCAGAAACCTGTCGGGTAGCCGCTGAATGACGCCGACAGGTATCCCGTAAGCGGCTGTACGATCATGAACACATACAGCAGCCGGTGGGTCATCGCCGCGAGGCGGCGCTGCCACTGCGCCAGCCCGGCCACAGGCACCGGTTCGGGTTGTCGCGCCCGCCATGCGATGCGCACCACAACCAGGGATGCGACCGTCAGGCCCACAGACTTGTGCAGGGAAAAAAAATAGCTGCGCTCGGCGCTGCCCTTCGGAAGGTCCACCATATACCAGCCCAGCAGGAACAGGACTAATATAAGCAGCGCCACGGCCCAGTGCAGGGCGATCGAGAGCGGATCGTACCGGAACGGCGGCTGCAGGGGGGCAGACATTGGGAAATGCGCTGACAGTGCACGGAAATGGGGACGACACTGTGAAGAAGAATGACGTCAAATGCAACGAATCCGGCGCGCGTCCCCGGCACGCCGGAATCCATGCGGCGAAGGTGTTGCTGCTGACCTGCGTAATCCTGACTGCCAGTCCGGCTCCCGCCATGGATCTGCCGCCACCGCGCTATGCGCTCGAGGTTTCGCGTTCGCGCAACGAGCTCGTAGTCAAGGATGGCGATCAGATCATCAGGCGCTACCGCGCATCCATCGGCCGCGGCGGCCTGGGCGTGAAGCGCCAGCGCGGTGATGACACGACACCGGTCGGGGCCTATCACATCGTTGACTTCAAGTCTGACAGCCGCTTCCATTTTTTCATGTTGCTGGACTATCCGAATCTGGTTGACGGCTGGCACGGCTACCGGATGCAGACAATTGACGCCGCCGAATTCAAGGCCATCGCCGCGGCCTACCGGGAGCGGGCAACGCCGCCGCAGAACACCGGGCTCGGCGGCTACATCGGCATCCACGGCATCGGCGACGTGTCGGCGAAAAAACTGGATATTCACCGCAGCCAGAACTGGACGCGCGGCTGCATTGCCCTGCGTAACGAGGAGATCAACGAGCTGCGTGAATACGTGACCCGCGGCACCCGCGTCACCATCCGCGAATGAACCCGGGAACCGCGCGCAGATTCGCGGCCTTTGCGGGGCCGGCAGCCGGCCTGTTATTGATTTCCGCGGCGCAGACACCCCGAACCGCGGCCGCGGAACCGGGGCAGGTTTACGAGCGCGCCGCGCGCAAGCCGGTGGCGGAGGTCGTTGAAGACGTCGAGTTTGCCATCACCGAACGCAACTTTCGCATCACCGGACGGCTGCACGTCGGACAAGGCATACGCGATCGCGACCACACGGATTTCCCGGACTTTGAGGTATTGCTGTTCTGCAATCTCGGCCTCGCCAGGAAGATGCTGGAGCTGGATCCCGCCTACATCAATTATTGCCCCGGACGGGTTACCGTGCGCGATGCCGGCGGCGTTACCTACATCGCTGCGCCGCAGGTGCCCGAACCCGGCGGGGATGCGGATTTGGCGGATCTGGCGCGGAATATCAATCAGGCGTTGCGCGCCATCGTCGATTATGGAACCGAACACTGGGACAGTGCCGAACCGTGATCCAGCGAACTACTGAACCGGCAAATGCGCCGACCCCGGACCGCGGCGAGCACCATCTGTTCCTGTGCTGGCTGATGCTGGCCGGTCTGATCGTGTTTGCACTGTTCGTCACCTGGGACAGGGGTTGGTTGCAGCTCATGTATGCCACCGACAGCAGCCGCCTGTGCTGGGCAATAACGATCGTTTTCCTTCTAATCAGCGCGCACGCAGCCTGGCGCATCTTTATCATGTCCACCGAATTGACCCGCGCGGAGCTGGTGCGCGCGCTGATCATGAACCTGGACGCGTGCGCACTGACTTTCGAGCACGGCCGCATGCACATCAAGGGCGACATGCCCCTGCCGCCCTGTCTGGTAAGCGATTTCATCCAGGATTCCGCCGCGAGCGCACTGCCCTCCGCCGGCGCCGACAGCGGCGGCAACCTGGCCGAATTGACCGAGGTCTACAAACATCGCATGAAAAATCCCAATGAGATCGGCTGGTTCGCCTCCGATCTGATGATCAAGCTCGGGCTGCTGGGTACCGTCGTCGGTTTCATCATGATGCTCGCCTCAGTCGTCAACGTCAGCGACTTTGACGTCGGTTCCATGCAGAGCGTGCTGCAGAAAATGAGCAACGGCATGGGCACGGCGCTGTACACGACCATTGCCGGCCTTGTCTGCAGCATGCTTGCCACGATCCAGTATCACATGCTGGACCAGGCGGCCGAGTCCCTGATTGAGACCGCGCGTTACCTCACGCACACCCGCGTCCAGCCATTGCTGGCGCGCAGCAACGGGGCCGGGCATGCGTGAACGCTATCGGCTGGACCCGTTCACCGATTTGCTGTTCAACGCCCTGCTGGGATTCACGTTCCTGTTCCTCGTCGCCATCATGTATATGAATCCTGTCGCCAAGACCGGGATCATTGACCCCAAGGCCGAGTACATAATCACCGCGAGCTGGCCGGATCACAATCCGGACGACATCGACATCTGGGTGGAGGACCCGGAGGGGTCAGTGGTGTGGTTCCGCAATCCGGCCGTCGGCCTGCTGCACCTGGACCGGGACGATCGCGGCATGCTGAACGACGTCATCAACGTCAATGGTCGTGAGATCGAGAACCCGCTGAATCAGGAGATCGTGACGCTGCGCGGCGTTGTGCACGGGGAGTACGTGGTCAACGTGCACTATTACGCCACCGAGACCAACAGGCCCGTGGATGTGAACGTGCGTCTGGTCAGGGTGAATCCTAAGCTGGAGGTCATTTACTACGGTGCGCTGAAACTGGAAAAGAAAGGCGATGAAAAGACCGCCGTGCGCTTCCGCATTGCCCCTGACGGACAGATTTCCGGGCTCGATTTTCTTCCCAAGCCGCTCGTCAAACTGGGCTGACAGGAGCAATTGACATGATGCATCTCGGTTTTGCCGGTCTGGTCGCCGCATATGTTTTCATCGTGCTGCTGTTGTTAAGCATCAACCTCCATTCGCGCTGGGGCTGGCGGGCCAAGGCCGGAGCCACCGTAGCGGCGGCCGTGTTTTACCTGGTTACATACCTTTCCATTCCGGAACTGCTGGGCTGGCCCATCCGCCGCGATCCTCCGGCGAAGTTCCGCCTGCACGCGGCCTATGTTCAGCAACCCGACAAATTGACCAAGAGCAAGGGCGCCATTTACATGTGGCTTACCGACACCCGGGATTTCGCGCATAATGGGCCGCCGCGGGCGTTCCAGTTGCCATACTCTGCCCCCATGCACGAGGCGGTCATCAACGCCACGGCCCGGATCAACAAAGGCATGCCGCAGATGGGCGAATTCCGAAATCCAGACGATCCAAACGTTACCCTGCTGGATGACCCGACGCGCGCCGGGCAGAAGTCGGCGCAGGTGGCGTTTTTCGACATTCCCGATCCGCTGTTCCCGGACAAGTAACCCGGTATGCTGCGGCGCATCCTGCTGGTAATGTTCCTGGTAGGTTCTGCGCCCGCGCCAATGGCCTGGGACGCGGTGACCGGGGAAGCAATCGTGCGCTGCCAACAGCCCGATCTCAAGGTGCTGCGCTGTGACTATCGCACGCTGACCGCGGCCGGCGCAGAAATCTCATTGCAGATCGGCGACGACGTGCAAACCGGCGTTCCCACGCCCTACCCGTGGTCCGGGGCTAAAAGTGCACTGCTTTTCCTGGTGGATACCAGCGACCCCGGCAGAGCCGGCATCGTGGAAAGAAACGTGGCCCAGATCGGGTCACTCGCACGCGCGGCGCGATCCCACCAGCAGATCGGATTGGCTCATTTCGACAAGGATCTGGAGCTGCTGGCTCCGGTCGGAAGCACGGCCGAGGCGGTTGCCGGCGCCGCCCATCGTCTGCGCGCGACGGGCATGACTACCGAGCTGTACCACAACCTGCTGCGGGCGGTGAAACTTGCAGGTTCCGCGGAAGCGGATCGACGCTTCGTCGTCATTTATTCGGACGGCCAGGCGGAAGACACCGCCTACGGGCATGACGATGTGGTCAGCGCCGCCCGGGGCGCCGGCGTCAGCATTATCAGCCTCGGGTTCCCACGCTCCGTCCCGCGCTCCGTCGCACTGCAGACTCTGCGCCGCCTGAGCGAGGAAACCGGCGGCCAGTACGTAGAATCCGGGCCGGCCGGCGAACTTCCGGCGGGGTTTGAGCAGCGCATCTTTGCCGCCGCCGACTCCGGCGGGCGCATTGACTTTGAACTTCCCGGGACCCCGGCAACCGATACGACATCTCCGACGGCATCGCTCATCGTTCGAACCGGAAGAACCGAGCAACGGTTCGAGGTTCCGATCCGGGTGCCTCCTTCGCCGCTGGTCAAGCCGGCGTCGGTTCCCGCAACCGCACCGGCAGCCACTGCGCCAACGTCCCCCGGCCCCGTGCCCGCGCAGCGCCCGGGCAGCGAAACGTGGCTCTGGTATGGCGTCCCGGGACTGTTGCTGATCCTGATATTGCTCGCGCTTGTGACGCTGTACATGCTGCTGCGCCAGCCGCGCAGGACCGGTGACGGAGCCCACGCCGCCGCATCAGCGCCGAAACCCTTCGCCTACCTGATCACGCAGTCGGACCATCCAAAGCGCTATCCCATCGGCGGCGCCGTCTGGCGCATCGGCCGCAGCCGGGAAAACGAACTGGTGCTGGAGGATATTTCGATTTCGCGGCGCCATGCGGAGATCCAGCGCGGCAGCGATGGCGCTTTTGCCGTTGTCGATCGCGGCGCGCGCAATGGCTTGTTTGTCAACGGCCGGAAGGTGCAGAGGCAAACGCTCCATGAAGGCGATCTGATCGAGGTGGGAGACGTGGTGCTCCGGTTCACGGAAATCGGCGCCGACGAGCAATTGCAGGAGCAGACGGCCATCCAGCACACCCGGCAACCGCGCACCGCAGCCTAACAAGTTGATGCAAAAGTCCGTCCTTGGACTTTTGCCTCTCGCTTTGGCCAAAGCGCAGCTTCGGCCTCGCTCCGTTTATCAAGCACTTGCGTGCTTGATAAACGATGCGTCCCATCCGACTGCCATGGACGACCGCCAGGGACGGCGGAAGTGCAGAAAATGCCTGGAGCAATTTTCTGCCGGCGGAAGTGCGGAAAACGCATGGAGCAGTTTTCCGTCGACCGCCATGGACGACCGCCAGGGATGGCGGA
>JACORW010000043.1 GCA_016179185.1 Gammaproteobacteria bacterium
CCTTCGCGCCCCATTGGGGATTGTGCCGCACCGCGGCCACGAGCAGATCATCCGCTTGCACGTCAATTCCGAACTCGGCGCTGCCGGTGGATTTGTCCGCGGCATCCAGCCGCGGCACGGGTTTGCCGAGCAGGCGAAAATCCCCCTGGGTCTTCAGTGCCACCTGTTCCGGCACGGATTGGGCCGCGGCGCGCGCGGCCAGTTGACCGTAACGGAAGCTGCGCCCGGACGCCCTGTGCAGCACGGTACCGGCTGACGTGCTGAGTTCCCCGGCGGGCACTCCCCACTCGGCTGCCGCGGCCTGCAACAGCATCGCGCGCGAAGTCGCGCCGGCGCGGCGCAGCGGCAGAAATCCTTCGCGCATGCTGAGGCTGCCGCCGGTGAAGCGCGCGGTGTTGTTGAACATGATCCGGTACGGCTTCCCCTGGGGCGCCTGCACGACGCGCACGGCGCCCATGTCCACATCCAGTTCTTCCGCCACCAGCATCGCCATGCCGGTGTAGGTGCCCTGTCCCATCTCGATGAACGGCGACAACACCGTGACGCCACCGTCGCTATTGATGGCGACAAAGGCGTTCAGGGCGGTGGAGGCGGCCGCGGCGCGCGCCCGTTCCGGCAGTGTGAACCCCAGCACCAGCGCACCGGCGGCGGCGCCGGTCCATCCCAGCAGCTCGCGCCGGTTCAGCGACACGTTCAGGACGTTGCTCATGCCGCGTCCTCCGCCATCCTGGCCGCGGCGCGCAGGATGGCCTTGCGGACGCGCAGATAGGTGCCGCAGCGGCACAAGTTCGTGATCCCGTTGCGGATGTCGTCGTCGCTGGGATGCGGATTGCGCTTCAGGAAATCCACGGCCGCCATGATCTGTCCCGGCTGGCAGTAGCCGCACTGCGGCACGTTCTCGTCGATCCACGCCTGCTGCACGACGTGCAGTTTGTCGCCGTCGGCGAGCCCTTCGATGGTGGTTACGGATTTGCCGGCAGCGAAGCTCACGGGCACACTGCACGAACGCAGCGCGACACCATCCACGTGCACCGTGCAGGCGCCGCACAATCCTTTTCCGCAGCCGAACTTTGTGCCGGTCAGCCCCGCGGCCTCGCGAATTGCCCACAGCAGCGGCATCTCGTCTTCCACTGCAAGTTCATGGGCTTTTCCGTTGATGGTCAACCTGATCATGTCGTCCTGCCGCCTTTGGTAATGAGCGCAGCGTAATCTTCCTGCGTGTCTATATCCACCGCCGCTTCCGGCATTTCCATTTCCAGCACGCCGTCCATGTGGGCGTCAATCACCGTGCGCGCGCCCCGGTCGCCGGTGAGTTTCAGCAGTTCCGGAAACAGCCGGCGCGGAAATATTGCCGGCACGCCGTGGGCGCCATGATAGGCACTGGCGACGATACGCTCAGATTGATGCTGCCAGAGCTCCGCCAGTTGTCCGACGCGGTCCGGACGCAGCAGCGGCTGGTCGCACAGCAGGATCAGCGCGCCGGTGCACTCCGGCGGTAGCGTGCGCAGGCCGCATTTCAACGACAGTGCCATGCCGCTCTCCCAATGTTCGTTGAAAACATGCCGGACGTCGAAGCTGTTGAGTTCGCGCTGGCACTTGGTGGGCTTCGGGCCGTGCACGACGACGACACGGTTACCGCACAGTCCGGTTGCGATGCGCACCGTGCGCCGCAGCAGGCTTTCGCCCTCCCATTCCAGCAACTGCTTGAAGCCCCCGAAGCGCGACGAGCCGCCGGCGGCGAGGACGATGGCCCATAACAGCGCCGGCATGGGTGGGTGACTCGTTGCCGGTGCGGCGGTTGGCATTGGCGCCCGGGCAGCGGGAGGTACAGGCGCGGTTGTGGCGGCGGGCGGCGCAACCGGCACCTGACCCGGACGGTACGTGGCCTGGATCTGCGCGACGATGGACAGGGCGATTTCATCCGGCGTATCGCAGCGCATCTCCAGTCCGACCGGGCCGTGGATGCGCCCTTGCAGCCGTGCCGCGTCGCTGCCCAGGCTTTCCATCAATTTCGCGCAGCGGGTTCTCGAGCCGAGTATCCCCACGAACGGGATGCGGCTGCGCGCCAGGGTTGCCAGCAGGTGCCTGTCGTGATCGAAGCTGCGCGTCAGCAGCAGGGCCGCATCCACCTTGTCCAGATTCAGCACCGCCTCGAGGTTGTCGGCATTGACATTCAGCACGGCGTCGGCATCGGGAAATCTGTCCGGTATGCAGAAACCGCTGCGCGGATCGGCGATGGTGTTGCGCCAGCCGAGCACGCGCGCAAAACGGGATACCGGCACGCTGTCCGGCACCGCGCCGAGGATCAGAAGGTGCAACGGCGGATAAACCGGCAGATAGAACAGCTCCGCTTCGCCGGCGCCGGTGTGCTGATGTACCAGCATCGGGGCCGCGGACCCCAGCACCGTGGCGGCCGTTGCCTGAACATCTTCGCTGAGCGTCGCGGGCAGGGGCGCCCGGCTGTCGGTTGCGCACAGGAAATTGGTCCCGGCCGGGATCGCGGGATCGTCGCTGTCCACCACGCTGACCAGCACCGCGGTCTTCGATTGCGCAAGGGCCCGCGCAAGGTCCCCCAGCGGCTGGTAGTCGTTGTCGGGAGCGAAGCGTTGCAGCAGGATGCGCGCCATTCCATCGCGCTCCCACGACTTCCCGGGATCGGTGTCCCGGGGGCTCGGCATTTCGCAATTGATCACCATCGGGTTTCCGGACTGAAGCACAGGCTGCGCCTGCCCGGCCAGTTCCTGCTCGAAGCTGCCGCCGCCGAGCATCCCGGACGTGCTGCCGTCTGCATGGATCAACATGCAGGCGCCGGCCTTGCGGTAGGTGGACCCTTCCGTGGACAGGATCGTCGCCATGACCACCGGTGCGCCGGCAGCGCGGGCCGGGCGAATGCGCGCCAGCAGGCCGCTGAGAGTGGATTCGCTCATGATAATTGCCGTACCGCGCGGTGCGCGGCGTCAATGGCGCCGTCCACGTAGGCGTGGGCCTCGGCATCCGAGTTGGCAATGGCGATGCGACCGAACGGCCGGCGCGCGATCTCGTGGGGCGCCTCACCCGGCGCGAATTCCGGATCCCACAGTTCAATGTACTCATAGGCGTAGCCGTGCGGCCAGCGGTTGATCGTGATCCCCTGAATGTCGCGTTCCGGGTCGAATCCGCCGCCACCCAGCGTCTCGGCCAGTTGCCGGCGTGTCTGCCGCTCCAGCGTCTCGAACGGCGTATTCAACAATTCCATTCTGCCGTTGCGGAACTGGTCCCGGGCAGGCAGTCCCCGGATGGGACCGTTGGCGGCGCGGATCATGTACAGCACCACCGGTTCGTCCGGAGAGGCCGAAAATCTGTAATCGCCCATGCTCACCGGGAAATCCATGGACCACCAGGAATAGAAACCCGTGGGCGAGTAGGCCGAACTGATGCCGAGGCGCCGCAATGCGCGCCAGTTGTCCAGCAGCACACTGGTCCACAGCAGCGGGACCTTCACCTGCAGCGCCAGCGCCTGCCTCTGCGCCTCCGGCAGTTGCGGACATATATAAGGAATCATCGCATGGTGGCAGGCAAGGACGGCCCCGTTGCCCGCGACACGGAAGATCGCGCCGCCCTTGCTGTAAACGACCTCTACTCCACCGGCGCGCTCGGTGACATTGACCACCGTGCTGTTCAGCCGGATGCGTACCGTCGCACCGTTCTGATCCAGCGTTTCATAGTGCGTGCGAGCGGTGACGATATCTTCCATTGTGGCGCCGGCGGTGCTTGCCGGGATCATCTGCCGCACCAGCAGGCGCGCGATCGACGCATTGCCGTCCGGGAAATGAAAGATATAGGGTTCGCCGTCATCTTCCATGCCCGGAACTTTCCCTAGCCCCATGCCCGCAAATCCCGGGAACCCCATGCGGTACATCTCCAGCGCCGACAGCGCATCGGTGCCGACGCCCCACAACCCATGGGGTTGGGCGCGCAGCAGCGGCAGCACTTCCGGTGCGATCCCGGCATCGTGCAGCAGGAATTTTTCATAGGATGTGCGCGCCAGGTAGGCGATCTTTTCCGCGCGCGACTTTCCGGCGAGATGATCGCGGGAGCCGGTCAGCAGGCGCTTCAGATCGTGGCGCGCGGTTTCGCTCAGCGGCGCGGCCGCGGCCAGCACCGCGGGGTCATAAACCTTCCAGCCCCAGCCATGGCGATTACCGCGCACTAGCTCGGCGCGGCCCCAGTGATCGGCGTCGAAATGGATCGCGCTGGCAAGTCCGGTGCGTTCGAAGAAATCGCGGTCGTAGTACTGATGAAAGCGCTTCGTGACGATGCCCAGGCCCTTGAGCAACTCCTTCGCCTGCGAACTATACGCGCCCGGTGCATCCATGGACTGGCTGCCGCCGTGGGAGAGAATGGTGCGGCCGCGATAGCGGAATTCGTTGCGTTTGGCGTGCCCGCCGAAATCATCATGGTTGTCGAGCAACAGAACGCGCGCATCAGGGCGCTCGCGCCGGTAGAACCAGGCGGCGGAGAGGCCGCTCAGCCCGGCGCCGACAATGACCAGATCATAGGTGTCATCGGTCTGCCGGTCGGGCCGGGGGAAGACTTGGCCGTCGCGGGCCAGCGCGTGGGCCACCTCGAACGAGCCCACATGGCTGCCGCGCAGGCCGGTCAGGGCGGGCGGGTAATAATCCGGCGCGAGCAGCGCCGCGACGGCTTCCCGGGGCAGTGATACAAACGGCGCGGCGCCCAGCGCCACGGCAATGCCCTGGCACAGGTCGCGGCGGGTGGTCTTTGTGTGCATCCCAAAATCGGCGTCTATACGGGTCATGGCCGGCAGTATGTACCTTTCCACAGCCCTGATAGCAGCTTGCAAACGCTTATACTAAACTTATAATTTAACTTATGAACCGCATTGAATGGAAGCAAAAAGCGGTGAAGCAACTATTGCGTCTCCCGCCATTGTGGCAGGTCCGCATACGGGATGCAGTGGGAGCGTTGCGGGAGTTTCCGGACACACCCAATGTAAAGGTCTTGCGCGGGCATTCGGTGAGCCATCGGTTGCGGGTCGGGCGTTACCGGGTGCTGTTTGAATTTGACGGGCGGATAAAAATCGTGACCATTGAAGAGGTGAAAAAGCGCGATGCGCACACGTATTGAGTATCAGACCATCATGGAAAAAGGGCAGGCGAAATATGCCGTGGTCCCCATGGAGGCATTTCGTGTATTGCTGAGCAAGGCCGGTGCAGCCGAAGCGACCATTCCCCACGAAGTTGTCTCCGCTGTGGTGGATGGCATGACTCCGGCCCGGGCCTGGCGCAAGTACCTCGGCCTTTCACAGGCCGACGTCGCGAAGCGCATGGGCATCAGCCAGCCCGCCTATGCGCAAATGGAAGCGAAGGGAGTCAAGGTGCGCAGGGCCACGCGCGACGGAATTGCCTCTGTGCTCGGATTGGTGCCGGAACAACTGGAATTGTAATGCGCGCATGAATAAATGACGGGTTCGGGCCGCGTTTGGTGCGCGGGTGAACTACACTGTAACACGCCGAGTTCGGCAAATTTGATGGGGAGAAGGGTCATGTACCGCGTACGAAAGGTCAATTACTGTTATCTGATGGTTGCGAGCCGCGCAGGTCAGGCGGCGAAGGTTCTGGCGGCGCTGAAAAGCGGGGGCGTCGATCTGCTGGCGTTCTCCGGATTTCCGGCCAAGGGCGGAAAATCACAGGTGGACCTGGTCACTGACGACATGGCACAGGTGCGGCGCGTGGCCGCGAAGCAGGGGTGGCGGCTCAGCAAGACCAAACAGGGATTCCTGGTGCAGGGCGATGATGAGATGGGCGCTGCGCTCAAGGTCGTACAGAAACTTGCGGACGCGAAGATCAGCATGACCGCGGCGGACGCAGTCAGCGCCGGCCGGGGGCGCTACGGCATGATTTTCTGGGTCAAGCGTGGCGATGTGGGCCGCGCCGCCCGGGCGTTGAACGCAGCCTGAGACCGTCGCCCAGCGCCACGCAGTTCAATGGCCTGGACGCAAGACCTCTTCGATCCGACGCCCTCGCCGGACGAAGTGCGGGTACAACTGGGGCGGATACTGCAGAGCCCGGAGTTTGCGCGCACGACGCGGATGAGAGGATTGCTGGAGTTCATCGTTACGCGCGTCCTGGACGGGCGCGAAGATCAACTCACCAGCATTATCATCGCCGCGCAGGTCTTCCAGCGTCAGGAATTCAACCCGGAAACCGATTCCATCGTCCGCACCGAGGCCTCACGCCTGCGGCAGCGGCTGCATGAATACTATTCGCGCAGCGGCCGGCGCGAGCGCGTGGTCATCATGCTCGGCAAGGGGGATTACCTGCCGGTATTCCGCGTGCGGGAGGTGCCGATGCGAAGGTGGTGGATAGTAGTCGTTGCGGGCATAGTCATTATTGCCGTGGGAGTTACCATTGGATACCTGGTAATTAATCGTGATCACCTGCCCTTTTAAGTCGTGCTCCAAAAAAGTCGCCTTGAACTTCTCATTTGAGTAATTAAAGAGGCGGGTCTGTTCGGTAATGCATCAAATCACGTCATGGTTTCCATGCCAGCAAGCTCGCGCAGCACAAAATACATGTCTATTTCTCCCTTCCCTTTCGCGGCAAGTTTGCCGCGATATTCACAATCGAAATACTCCCGCACCAGCTCGAACGTATACGCGGAAATATTCACCTTGTTCACCTCGCCGGCGCTTTCCAGCCGGCTGGCGATATTCACCGTATCTCCCCAAACGTCATACGCATACTTGTTCTTGCCGACTATGCCGGCGACCACTGCGCCCGAGTGAACTCCCACGCGCAGACCCCATTTTATTGCCGCGGTATTGTTTCGCTCCTCAATGAAACGCGTCAACGCCAGGCCCGCACGCACACAGCGAAGCGCATGATTGTCGGCGGAAATCGGCAGTCCCCCGGCGGCCATGTATGCGTCGCCGATGGTCTTGATCTTTTCCAGGCCGTTCGCAACGATGATGTCATCGAAGGCGCGAAAAATGTCGTCCAGCTCCCGCACCAGCCGCTTTGGAGGAATCGTCGATACCGCCTGTGTGAACGCGGAGAGGTCCGTAAACAGGATCGACGCCTCGTCGTGGCGCCGGGGCTCGCTCTCCCCCTTGGCTTTCAGCTCCTCAATAATGGCCTGCGGAAGAATATTCGCGAGGAGCGCGTCCGACTTCTCTTGCGTGGCCACCAGTTCAGCGGTGCGCTCAACCACCTTTGCCTCAAGCATGTGGCTCTGCTCTTCGATTAATTCGCGCTTTTCACGCTCGTGCTCGGTACGAACGCGAGCGTCCTCGATCTGCTTGTCAGCAAGTTCCCGGTGTAACTGCCGCACGCGAAAACCCAGTCCCATTGACAGCAGGATTCCGGTGAGCGCGGTTCCAATTTGGCTCGCATTAAGAGTCCATTCATCCGCGGGGAGAATTTCGAGCCATGCGCCGAAGGTTATCAAGGCGCCGAGACCAGAACAAAGCATTGCGGCAAAGAAGAGTTGCGCCAAAGGATGACGCTTCATAAGCGCCAACATGGTCACGCCAATGATTGGCGCGATGGCGATGCTTGACAGTATCACCGTCCCTAAAAGCGTTAGGTAGAGGCTGGCGGGATGACCCGCCGCGAAAGCCAGCAAATACGCCGGCAGGAACGTCAACCCGGCATATCCCGTCCATCTCAGGAGAACATCTGATCCAGGAAAATGCTTGCGGGTATCCAGATAGTGGCGCACGAACTGGACGAAAGACCAAATGGAAAGTGGAAGCGCAATCCACAGACAGTAAAAGTCCCATGTGGGCTGGTTCGGCCACAGGAATTCCAGCGTTAGGCCATCCATTATGCCCCAAATAAAGGTGCCCATCGCCAGCCCGAATACATAATAGAAGTAGCTCAACTCGCGGGGGTTCAAGCCAAATAGCGTGAGGTTATAAAGTACGAGGGCCAACATCACTCCAAAAAAAGCGCCTTGAAAAAAACGGTCGCGCAGCTCGCCTTGCTTTACATCGTTCGCATCCCATAATGAGAACCGAAGCCGCGTGATAGTTACAAACCGATTCTCCGTCGCAAGCCGCGCAACGACCGTTGTGCGAGCTTGGGGTGGTATATCGACCGCAACGAAACCTGCATGAAATGACGCGGGCGTCATCGTGACGTGCGTTGTGCGCTGCCCCAAAGGCACGAGCGTCCCTACCTTTTGGCGATCTACCAGCCGGCCATCGCGAGTGACAAAGTATTCCGCGCTTTCCCACGGGCCCGCAAGGATAAATACGTGCCGCGCCTGCTTTGCGGGCGGAACTTCAAACCTGGCCCAGATGCGGATGGGTTCTCCGGTCCCGCGAAACGGTTTCTCTCTCTGAGACACCCAGCCTTCGCTATTCGCCAATACCTTTTCGAAACTGGATGCGTTGGTGATGTCATCGCGGTAGCTGATTTCCTCCTCCAACACAGGAAACTTGGCTTCAGCTTGAAAGAAGAACGCCGCATAGGCAACTACTGGAAAAGACAACAATACGATTCCGAGGCCGTTGATGATTCCACGTATCATTTCACGTCTCCCGTATCCGCCGTTCAGCCGCAGATCGACCCGACCCGGAAAAATGATACATGCCAGCCTCGCTCGCGTCAGCGTGATTTCAAGGCAGTTGCCGACTTCTCTGTGGTCTGCCGCAACCATCGCAGCGCACCCAGCCCCGCCACTCGGCCGGTGGCGAAACACGCGGTCAGCAGATAGCCGCCGGTGGGCGCCTCCCAATCGAGCATTTCGCCGGCGCAGAACGTGCCGGGCAGCGACCGGATCATCATGTGCTCATCGAGTGCATCGAACGTGACTCCGCCTGCGCTGCTGATGGCTTCGGCGAGGGGCCGCGCCGATTGCGGCAATCCCATCGCGCAGAGATGCAGACAGCGCGTATATCACTCCGCCTTCCACACCGGTTTCCGTGACGATGAACTCGCCTTCCGCGCGCAGGGTGTGGCCTCCACGTCCCAACAGTGAAGCCACAACCGACTTGACGGGTGTGCCGGCGAAATGCATGCGGAGATGTTCACTCCAGCCGGTGTCGAAGCCGCAGTTCGAGGATTGCAGCGGGGAAGAAGCTCACACCCGCGGCGCGCAAGCGATGCAGCCAGGCACGCAACAGCGGCGCCGCTTTCATTCCGGCCGGAAAGACGCGGCCGGAACTGCCGACTTGGGTTTCGATACCGAGTCCTTCCACCCACGCACGCAGTGTGTCGGGCCCGAATGCATGCAGTAACGGAGCGATGCGTTCGCGCTGCGTTCCGTAACGGTAAAGGAATAACTCGGGGGTTCGGAATGGGTGAGGTTCAGGCCGCCCTTGCCGGCCAGCAGGAACTTGCGGCCCATGGACGGCATGGCGTCATACATATCTATATTGACTTCGTGCGACCCGGCGCCTTGCACCACCGCTTCCGCGGCCATCAGCCCGGCGGGTCCGCCGCCGATGATGGCAACGGATGGCATCAAGCAGAAACCGGGCACAGTGCATTCATTTCATCGTTGCTCGTTGCGGTGGGAGAGAACCACATGGATGCCGCAACAAGATATCCCGGTCGTGCCTGGATGCGCTGCAACTTGCGATGAATATGGGTGAAAATAATAAAACGGTACGGTTGCGTTGCATTATGATTCTGGCTAGACTGGATACGGATACCGTCTCATTCACTGGAATACACCATGGGCAAACGCAGGACCGCAGAGACCGCGACCATCCGCCCCACTGCTGCGCCCGTGCGTGGTCCCGGGCGAATGTTGCCGCGCCGAAGCGGCCGCCCTTCGCGGATCACCGCGGAAAGGCTGCGCGAACATATTCTCGACGTCGCCACCGAGTTGTTCCTCAATCATGGCTACGGTTCGACCAGCATCGAAGCGGTTGCGCTAACTGGGCGCATCTCAAAGCGGACGTTTTATCATCGCTTTCAGGACAAGGCGGCGCTGTTCAGCGCCGTTGTGCACCGAATCATTGACCGGTTGCACCCCCCCGCCGATGTGCCTGTGATCAGCGGCGGCAGCCTGCATGAGATCCTGCAGCACCTGGCGCGGCTCATGTTGCAAGGCGCACTGACTCCACAGGCGGTTGCCCTCCATCGTTTGATCGTTGCGGAGTCCGCGCGCTTCCCGGAACTGGCCGTGATCGCCGCTGAACAGGGTGGGAGGCAGGAAGCGATCACGCTCATTGCCGGGTTGCTGGAGCAGGAGGCGCGCAGGGAGCATTTCGCATTGAACAATCCGATGTTCGCCGCCGGGCAGTTCCTGCAGATGGTCATTTCGTTGCCGCAGCGCCGCGCCATGCAGTTGGGTACGCCGATGACAGCCGCGGAGATCGATGCGTGGCCGCGCGACACCGTTGACCTGTTCCTGAATGGCTGCCGGGGAAGCGCGTCCCGGGTGCGCCGGGAATGAGATCCAGCCCGTGCACATAATCGGCCTGGGAACCGCGACACCGGCGCAGCGCTACAGCCAGAGCCAGTGTTTGCAGGCGCTTGCGGCCTCTGCATTGTTCAGCACGTTGTCCACACGTTCACAGGCGCTCCTCAAAAAAGTGCTGAACGGCAACAGCGGGATCAGCAGCCGTTATCTTGCGCTGGATCCACTTGAGGAATTCCTGAATTTCAATCCCGATGCGCTGTATGCGCGTTTTTTGCAACATGCACCGGCCCTCGCCGCGCGCGCCGCCAGGCGGGCGCTGTCCAATGCAGATATTGATGCATCTGCGGTGGATGCCGTCGTCGTCAGTACCTGCACCGGATACCTGTGTCCCGGACTGTCCGGTTATGTGGTGGAACAGTTGCAGCTCAGTCCGGGCGTGATGGCGCTGGATCTGGTCGGGCAGGGGTGCGGCGCGGCGTTGCCGAATCTGCAGACGGCAGAGGCCCTGCTGGCGCTTAACGGCCGCTGCCGCACCGTGTTATCCATCTGTGTGGAAGTCTGCAGCGCCGTCTTCTACCTGGACGATGATCCGGGTGTTCTGATCAGCGCCTGCCTGTTCTCCGACGGGGCTGCTGCAATAATCCTGCGCCATGATCCGCAACCCGGGAAACGCCGCATACATTGGGAGGGCGACCATTCCCTCCTCGATCCGGCACGGCGTGACCTGCTGCGTTTCGAACAGCGCAATGGCATGTTGCGCAATATTTTGACGCGGCCGGTTCCGCACCTGGCGGCACAGTTCGCACAGGAAGTGCTGGCCAGTACGCTGGCAGAACGACGCATGCAGCAACGTGATATCCACACCTGGATCTGGCATGCCGCGGGCCGCGATGTTCTCAATGCGCTGGCGAAGCGAATGGATCTGACTGAGTCGGATTTGCGCTGGAGCCGCGAGATCCTGCGCGAATACGGCAACATGAGCAGCCCCAGCGTCCTGTTTGTATTGGAGCGGGCCCTGAACAGTAATGCCCCGGCCGGCTGGTGGTGGTTGTCAGCCTTCGGCGCGGGATTCAGTTGTCACGGGGCGCTGCTCAGAGTGGAGGATCAGGCATGAGCACGTCACGCACCGTCGAACCGGAACTGCTTGACATGCTCGCGCCGGATGATCCCCGGGCCATGCGGGCGCATCGTGATCTGCAACGCGTGAATGCGATCATGGGACAAAAGGCGATCT
The DNA here is from genome assembly GCA_016179185.1 of Gammaproteobacteria bacterium. Taxonomy (GTDB): domain Bacteria; phylum Pseudomonadota; class Gammaproteobacteria; order Eutrophobiales; family Eutrophobiaceae; genus 2-02-FULL-61-13. The sequence goes on from JACORW010000043.1 coordinate 11,612, forward strand.
GGAAAGGAATCCTGCGTAACGAAATGCCGCGGGAACGACCGCCATCCGTTATCGTCGAACTGGGCGCAGGCGACGGCTCACTGATGTCGCGGCTGGCACCTGCGCTGGCAATACGCTGGCCGCGCGTCAAGGTGTACCTGGTCGATCGGCACCCGGCCGTAGCGGGAATGACACTGCAAGACTTTGCATCGCTGGGTTGGCAGGCAGAGGTGGTCAAGGCGGACGTGATGGTCTGGTTGAATACGATGCCGGCAGCGGACATTGTTCTGGCAAATCTTTTTCTGCACCATTTCAGCGATCCTCAGTTGGCCGGGCTGTTGCAACAAATTGCCGCGAAGACTGAAATCTTTGCGGCCTGCGAACCGCGCCGCTCGTCCACAGCTTTATTCGGAAGCCGCCTGCTCGGACTCATCGGCTGCGGGCCGGTGACGCGTAACGATGCCGTAGTCAGCGTACGTGCGGGGTTTTCCGGCATGGAATTGAGCGCATTGTGGCCGGACCGGAACTGCTGGTATTTGCGTGAATGCAAGGCCGGATTGTTCACGCATACTTTTCTCGCGCGGCGTCTGTCCGCAGCCACCCTGTCCGTCGCGTCATGATTTACGATGCATTGGTCATAGGGGGCGGTCCGGCTGGCGCAACGGTGGCGTGGCTGCTGGCGCGTTCCGGCTGGTCTGTTGTGTTGCTGGAAAAGACAGTGTTTCCGCGGCGCAAGGTCTGCGGGGAATTCCTCTCCGCGACATCGCTGCCGCTGTTGCGCATGCTTGGCGTTGAAAAGATGTTTCTCGATATGGCCGGTCCCCCCGTGCAGCACGTGGGATTGTATGCGGGGGCGCGAATATTGTCCGCGCCGATGCCTGTAGCCACGGAGACCGGCGCCTGGGGACGTGCGCTCGGCCGCGAACATCTGGACTGCATGCTGCTCAATGGAGCGCGGCAGGCAGGCGTGGAAGTCATGCAACCTTGTGTTGCAAGCAAACTTGCAATTGACCACGGGATCCAGGTTTGCACTGTGCAACAGCCCGGCAAGGACCGGGGTTTCGAAGTGCAGGCGCGCGTGACTGTCGCGGCGCACGGCTCGTGGGGGAAAGGCCGGTTACCTACTCACATTCCCGGGCGGAAGCCGGAGCCCTCCGACCTGCTGGCGTTCAAGGGGAACTTCATGCGAACAGCACTTCCCGCGTCCTTGATGCCGCTGCTGGCGTTTCCCGGCGGGTATGGCGGCATGGTGCATACCGATCATGGACGTGTGAGCCTGTCCTGCTGCATACGTCGCGATGTCCTGCAACAGTGTCGCCGTGGGCCTGAGCCACACCGTGCTGCCGCAAAGGCGGTGCTGGCGCATATCATGGCGCACTGTTACGGCGTTCAATCGGCACTCGACGGGGCACATGCTGAAGGCGCGTGGCTGTCCGCCGGTCCGATACAGCCGGGGATCCGCGCATTGCACAAAGATGGAATATTCGCGGTGGGCAATACGGCAGGTGAAGCGCACCCTGTGGTCGCGGAAGGCATCAGTATGGCGATGCAGGGTGCCTGGCTGCTGGCCGATTTGTTGATCACCGGGCGTAACGAGATCAGGCGCGGAAATACGAGAGCAACGGGGTCTGCCTATGCACGCGCCTGGCGCCGCCATTTTGCGCCAAGATTACGCAGCGCCGCGCTTTTTGCTCAGCTCGCAATGGCGCCTGCCGCAACAAGAATCCTGCTGCCGCTGTTTCAATACATCCCTGGCCTGCTGGCGGGTTGCACGCGTTTAAGCGGAAAAACTACAGCCGTAATTCCTGTATCGGCTTGAGCAAGCTGCCTCGCGGCCTCGTTGGCGAGTAATCGCCTCCTGGCGTGCATCGTCGCTTGACACCATCTCCGCCTGCAGGGCGGCGCTGCTGTCGTCGAACACGAACTGGCCCGTCAAGGTGGCATCCGGTCGCAGTTGACCGCTCTCATGCAGAGCCACATTTCTTCATCGTTCGGTCCGTTCGAGCCTGTCTGGCAGCAATTCCGGGCCGGATAAATCCGGCCCCACAAGCAGATTCGAATAATTGCCACAGGACGCCGCACCGGACTTTACTCCCTCCCCATCTTCGCCAGTGCCCGTTCGGCATTCGGCTCGCCCTGGTCGGCGGCCAGTTTGTACCAGCGGCGCGCTTCCTTCGGGTCGGGCGGCATGCCGCGCCCCTTGGAATAGATCACGCCCAGGTTGAATTGTGCCATCGGGTTGCCCGATTCCGCCGCCTTGCGGTACCACTTGAACGCCAGGCTGTCATCGCGTTCGACGCCCTGACCCTTGCCATACATGAACGCCAGGTTCATCTGCGCATCCACCATGCCCTTCTCCGCCGCCTTCTTGTACCAGCGCAACGCCTCCTCCACGTTCTGTTTCGTGCCGGCTCCCTGGGCATACATTTCGCCGACCTTGTACGCCGATTGCGGATGTCCGCTCTTGGCCGCGCGCAATGTCCAGTCGAAGGCAGCGGCGAGATCCGGCGGCGTGCCGACACCTTTCAGATAAAGCCCGGCCACTGCGACCTGCGCATTGACGTCGCCCTGGGCGGCTGACTTGAGGTACCACTTGAAGGCGGCGCGAAAGTCCTGCGCCACGCCGCGGCCCTTGGCGTACATCACGCCGAGGCTGAATTGCGCCGGGGCATGTCCCTGCTCCGCGGCACGCTGATACCAGTTGACCGCCTCCGTTTCGTCCTTCTCGATGCCCATTCCCTTGGCGTAGCGGTACGCGACTTCCGTCTGGGCTTCCGCGTCGCCTTCCACGGCATGGCCGTACTTTTCCTTGAACTCATTGTCGCCCTCAGGCAGTTGTGATTTCGGCGCAACGGCCTCGGGCTCGGGTTTGGTCCGGTCCTCGGCCGGCGGGACCGGGACCTCCGTGGCGTCCGTATCCGGCGGCGCCTTTCGCCGTGCCTCTGGCGCGCCGCTGCCGCGTACGTCAGTCGTCGCCTCCGGATCGTGCGCAAACGTGCTCCTTGCCTCGACCACGGACACCTGCGCCGGCGGCCTGATCTGCGCACCCGCTGCCGCGCCCTGCGGCCGCAACACCGCCAGCAGATCGCTGACCGACTGCGGCCGTTCATGACGGCGGAACCGCATCGCGTAATCAATCGCCTCCAGCATGGACCGGGAATAACGGCCCTCACCGACCTCCACGGCCGGAACGTAGGTGTCGCGTCCCGCGACGCTGATTGCGGAACTGCGATCGATGGCGTCCGCCGGCGGCACGCCGGCGATGGCCCGGTACATCGTGGCGCCCAGGGCATAGATGTCGGTCCATGGCCCCTGTTCTTCGTTGGAGTTGTACTGCTCGATGGGCGCGTAGCCCTTGGAAAACAGGCTGGTCATCGAGCCGCGGCTGGTCTCCAGGGCCTGGCGCGCGGAACCGAAATCCAGCAGCACGGGGTCACCGTCCACGCGGATGAAGATATTGCCGGGCTTGATGTCGCGGTGGATGAAGCCGTGGGCGTGCACCAGTTTCATGCCGTCCATGATCGGGAACATCACCGTGCCC
>JACORW010000046.1 GCA_016179185.1 Gammaproteobacteria bacterium
CATATGAATAGTAACAATAAAAAATGGCTGCGCTGTCTGAGTGCATCGGCTGCAGCCTCCGTCGAAACCGTTTCCATATCCGGCATGGCCACCGTGGCGCGAAGTGTCCTGTCAGCGATGCTGGAGTCCTGGCGTTACCGGAGGGTGCGATAGCCATGGCCGCTGGCAGCCTGCTGGCCCTGCTGGATGACATCGCCACGATCCTGGACGATGTGGCGATTCTCACAAAGGTCGCGGCGAAGAAAACCGCCGGCGTGCTGGGCGATGACCTGGCGCTGAATGCCCAGCAGGTGGCCGGCGTGCAATCCGATCGGGAGCTGCCGGTGGTGTGGGCGGTGGCCAAGGGCTCGTTCGTCAACAAGCTCATCCTGGTGCCCGCGGCGCTCGCCATCAGCGCGATCCTGCCCTGGCTGGTCACACCGTTATTGATGGTGGGCGGCGCCTGGCTGTGTTACGAAGGGTTCGAGAAACTGGCGCACAAATTTCTGTACAGCACGGTCGAGGACCGGAACCGGCACGCGGAGCTGGTCCAGGCGCTCAGCGACCCTGTGGTGGACCTGATCTCCCATGAGAAGGAGAAGATCAAGGCCGCAATTCGAACGGATTTCGTTCTGTCGGCGGAAATCATCGTCATTACGCTGGGGGCGGCCGCCGCGGCGCCATTCGCGACCCGCGTCGTCGTGCTTGCCGGCATTGCAGTCATCATGACCGTTGGGGTGTATGGTCTCGTCGCCGGCATAGTCAAACTGGACGATGCCGGATTGGCTCTGGCGCGCAGTGCCGGCGCGGGACTGGTGGCGCGCGCACTGCGCCGCCTCGGCGGCGGCATCCTGTGGTTTGCGCCGTGGCTGATGAAGTCCCTGTCCGGGGCCGGCATGGCGGCGATGTTTCTGGTCGGGGGCGGCATCCTCGTGCATGGGATCCCGCCGCTGCATCACGCGCTCACGGATCTGGTCGCTGACACGGCGGGGCCGCTTGGAAAGCTCGCCGAGATCGCGATGAACGGCGTTGCCGGCGTTATTGCCGGGGCAATCGTGCTCGCGGCCGCAGCTTCTTTAACCAGACTGCAGAAGCTCCAGCGCGCGCTGCGCGGACACATTTCGTAACTGCACTTGTTTTCGCCGTGCGCTGCGGCCCCGCACAATGGTGACGCGGCTGACGCTGATCCCGAACTGTTTCGCCAGGAACCCGCGCAGGATCGCATTGGCCCGGTCATCCACCGGGGCCGCACCAATCCGGTATTTGAGCGCATTGCCGTGCAATCCCGCCCATTCGGTTCTTGCCGCATTGGGCTGCACATGAATTTCCAGGATCGCGCCGCCGGCGTGTTCGCGGACGGCGGTCGCCAGCGCGGAGGAATCGATCACGGCACGCGACCGGCAGTGGCGCAGCTCAATTCTTCACGCCGGCGAGGCGCGTCAGCATGATGTACCAGTGATCCAGGTTACCGTAAAACGCGTCCACCCGAACGCGTTCATCGCGGCCGTGGGAACGGTCGTCGTCCGGCGTGATTCCCCACAGTCCGTCCACGCCATAGGTCGGGATCCCGGCCGCGCGCAGATACGCGCCGTCGGTTGCGCCGCTGCTCATCACCGGCACAATGTTGACGCCGGGGAAGCGGGCGTGCACGCCGGCGGTAAACGCCTGCACGACATCCTCACGCAGCGGCGAGACGTCCGTTTCCGGCGTGCCGCCGGGGATCGGTTCAACGGCGATTTCACTGCCCGCGAGCTCCGCAAGTGCAGTGCGTATTGCATCGCGGGTGACGCCCGGGAAGATCCGGCAATTCACCGTGGCCACCGCCGCCTGCGGCAGCGCGTTCTCGGCATGTCCGCCGGACAACAGGGTAGCGACGCACGTGGTCCGGGTCCTGCCGATCAGGGTTTCCTCGCGCTCGATGCGATCCGCGGCCGCGATATTGGACGGATCGGACGTGAACACCCGGATCGCATCGCCCACCTCCTGCGGATACTGCGGTATCAGGCTCAATAATGTGGCGCGCGTCGTTTCATTGATCATCGGCGGGAAACGATGGTCCCGCAGGCGCGTCAGCGCCGCGGCCAGTTCATAAATGGCATTATCCGGGCGCGGCACGGATGAATGTCCGCCGCGGTTTTGCGCCGTTAATATGAATGACGCGTAGGTCTTTTCCGCGGTCTGCATGCCGAATCCCAGCGCCTTGCCGCCGGCGAGAAAGTCGCCGCCGCCGGCATCGGAATTCAGCGCGAATTCCGCATCATGCAGGTGACGCCATTCGCCTGCCATTTTCTTCGCGCCGACCCCGTCGGTCTCTTCATCTCCGGTGAAAAACAGCACCAGGTCGCGATTCAGATTCGCGCCCTCCTTCTTCAGCCGCAACAGCGTCGTGACGATGGCGACCAGCCCGCCCTTGTTGTCATTGGTGCCGCGCCCGTAGAAATATCCTTCTTCCTCAACCAGCCTGAACGGCGGTTTGGTCCAGTCGGAGTCCAGCGCATCCACGACATCCATGTGCGCCAGCAGCAGAATGGGGTGCGCCGCCGGCTTGCCCGTAGCCGCCAGGCGCACCCGCAAAGCGGCGGTGTTGGCGTACGGCAGCACGAGGATTTCGTCGGCCGGGAATCCGGCCTTCCGGAACACGTCCGCGAGATAATCGGCGAGGCTTCCGGCGCCGTCCTTTTCGGTCACAGTCCGGATCCCCACAACATCCGCGTACAGCGAGCGTGCAGTGGCCCGCCATGAATCGGGCGCGGCGATTGCCACACCATGCCAGAGCATCAGGAGAACGACTGCCAGATGTTTATCCATGGCGGGTCCCGGGAACATGGCAATGAATCGTGCCGTGCCGCGTTCGCTATGCAACGCCTGGGAACAGGCGGAAAAAATTGCCGGTCGTCGCTGTGGCGACGCACTCAGTGGTTGTATTGCGCAGTGACGCAATCTGGTCGGCTACATGCCGCACCCACGCCGGCTGGTTCTCCTTGCCGCGGTGCGGCACGGGGGCAAGGTATGGTGCGTCAGTTTCAATCAGCATGCGATCCAGCGGGATCTTCCTGGCGATCTCCTGCAAGTCCACCGCATTCCGGAACGTGACGATCCCGGAAAAGGAAATCAGAAAGTTGAGATCCATGGCGCGGCGGGCGGTATCCCAGTCGTCCACGAAGCAGTGCATGATCCCGCCAACGTCCGCGGCTCCCTCTTCTTCCAGAATGCGAATCACGTCCGCGCGTGCCTCGCGGCTGTGGATGATAAGCGGTTTGCGGGCGGCACGGGCGGCGCGGATGTGCGTGCGGAATCTGTCCTGCTGCCACTTCAGATCTCCGTGGCTGCGAAAGTAATCGAGTCCGGTCTCGCCGATGGCGATAACATCGGGATGCATGGCGAGCGTCTGCAGGCGCGTGACCCCCGGCTCTTCGCGGTCGCGCGTATTCGGGTGAACACCCACCGAGGCCGAGATGCATTCGAAGTTTTCTGCGAGCCGCAGCAGCTCGGGTGCCGATTCCAGGTCCACTGACACGCACAGCATGTGCACAACCCCGTTGCGCCGCGCTGCATCAACGATCGCGGCGACATCCGCCTGGATCATCGGGATGTGGCAATGAGAGTCGACGAGTTTGAGGGATGAGGATGCTGACGGCATCGAGATTCAGCTACAAGCAACAAGCTACAAATTAATAGCACGGAACTGCGGAGGAGCCAACAGGCTGCCGGTTCTTGTTTTACTTGTGGCTTGTGGCTTGTAGCTTGTAGCTAGATTGTGTGCGTCGGCCGATCGGACTTCAGGGCTCCTGCAAGCTGGTTTTCTATCTTCATTCGCGTTGCGCCCTTGTCCAGCTCGCTGAATTGCACGCCGATGCCGGCAGTCTTGTTTCCCTGCGCCCCTTTGGGCGTAATCCATACCACGCGCCCGGCCACCGGCAGCTTCTCCTTGCTGTCCATCAACGTCAGCAGCATGAATACTTCGTCGCCGAGTTTGTAGGGTTTGGCGGTCGGGATGAACAGGCCGCCGTTCTTGATGAACGGCATGTAGGATGCGTACAGCGCGCTCTTGTCGCGGATGGAAAGCGACAGGATGCCCTGCCTCGGATCACGCCCGCCGGGTACGCTCACGGATGCCTACCTCCTGCCGGTACTGGCCGTGGACTGCCAGTAAACGATGAATTCTTCCAGTAATCCCAGTTTGTTCAGGTTATGCGGCCCGGTCGCGCCCTGGTAATTGCGCGCCGCCACATCGTATGCGGTTACCAGCTGCATTAAGTCTAATTCATCCGCAATCTGTTGCAAATGCCCGTTTTCATTGTACAAGTCGGCGCTCCCGGATACCGTGACCTTGCGGACGGTGATGCTGCGCAAAATCTCCAGCAGCCACACGAGAACCGCCGGAAAGCCGAAGCCCGCCCACCGTCGGGCCATCGCGACCGGATCACGGTGGCCCTGTCGCAACTGACACAGGTCTCCGAGCAGTTCATTCTGCTTTGCCAGCGCGTCGCATTCGGCCAGGGCCATCGCGCGGAACGGCGCACCGCCCGCGCGTCGCAGCAGAGCAGCGGCCAGGTCCGGATCCACACCAAGTTTCCGTTCCAGCCACCGGCAGGTGGCATGCCCGCTGTCGCCGGGAAAGTCCAGTCGCTGGCAGCGGCTGCGAACGGTAACCGGCAACTGTCCGGGCGCATGGCAGCACAGAATCAGCAGCGACCCCGCGGGCGGTTCCTCCAGTGTCTTGAGCAGCGTATTCGAGGCGCTTTTATTCATGGCCTCCGCCGGGCTGATGATCGCGATCTTATGGCGGCCCGACTGGCTGGTGAGGTGCATGAATTCCAGCAGGTCCCGGATCTCCTCCACGCGGATCTGCTTGCCCGGTTCTTCCGGGCGCACACGCAGGATGTCCGGATGGTTTCCCGCCTGCACCAGAACGCAGTCGCGGCAGCTGCCGCAGTGCGGCCGTGATGGCGATGACTGGCGGCAGAGCAACGCGCCTGCCAGCAGCGCTGCAAATTCGCCCAGGCCGGCGCCGTCAGGCCCGGTCAGCAGCAGCGCGTGGGGCAGTCTGCCGTTGTGATGGGCGTCGAGCACCCGCGTCCATTGTGATTGCTGCCAGGGGAGTACATTCATCTGGGCAGTCTGCGCCGCACGCAGGACAGTACCTGTTCATGGATGGATTCGGCAGCGCCACGCCCATCGAGGAGCACCACGCGATCGGAATCCGCGCGGGCAATCTCAAGATATGCCGTGCGCACGCGTTCAAAGAACTCCGCGTGCTCGCGTTCGAATCGATCCGCAATGTCCCGGCGTGTGCGGGCGCGCTCCATGCCGACGGCGACCGGCGCATCCAGCAGCAACGTCAGATCCGGGCGCAGGCCGTCCTGCACGTATGCTTCCAGCGCTGCGATGCGGGAATGCAGGACGCCGCGTCCGCCCCCCTGATAGGCGTAGGTGGCATCCGTGAACCGGTCACAGAGAACGATGCGCCCCGCGGCGAGTGCCGGGCGTACGACCTGCGCCAGATGCTGCGCCCTGGACGCAAAGATCAGCAGCAGCTCTGTGTCATTGTCGATCGGTATGCTGTCCCGATGAAGGAGGATCTCCCGGATTGCCTCACCGGCCGGTGTACCGCCCGGTTCACGGGTCTTGACCACCAGCCGTCCATCGCCCATGAGCGCCTGCGCAATCAACTCGATTTGCGTGCTTTTCCCGACGCCTTCTATACCCTCGAAGGTTACGAAAAAGCCTTTTCGGTCACTGCCCACGGTGTCAAGTCAAAAGCGAAAAGTGGAAAGTTGAAAGTGAATTGCGAACCGATGTCAGGCAATGGCATGGCTCGCATCTCCTGCCGGACATTCTAGCTCCATGGCCGTTGTTCGCTTTCCACTTTTTACTTTTCAATTTCCACTACCGAGTTGATATTTCTGCACCGCCCTATTGTGCTCCTCGAGGGTCGCGGAAAATTCGTGCGTTCCGTTACCGCGGGCGACGAAGTACAGCGCCGATTCTTCATCCGGGTGCAGTGCGGCGTGGATTGACGCCCGTCCGGGCATGGCAATGGGCGTGGGCGGCAGGCCGGTGACGCGATAGGTGTTAAAGGGAGACTCGATCTCGAGATCCTCGCGGCGCAGGTTGCCGTCAAAATTTTCGCCGAGGGCGTAGATTACCGCGGGGTCGGTCTGCAGACGCATGCCGAGCTTCAGGCGACGCACGAACACGCCGGCGATGCGCGATCGTTCGGCCGGATCCGCGGATTCCTTTTCCACCAGCGACGCCATGATCAGCGCTTCATATGGATTTGCATACGGCAGGACCGGCGCCCGCGCCGGCCAGGCATCGGCCAGCACCTGCTGCATGGCCAGCGCGGCACGCCGGAGGAATTCCCGGTCCGTGGTCCCCGCGGGAAACCGGTAGGTATCGGGCAGAAAGCGCCCTTCAGGATCAACGGTCGCGAATCCGATTTCCTCCATGACCTGCGCCGGCGACGCACCCGACAGAGTCCGGTGCAGGACCGGGTCCGCCGCCACGGCCCGCAGCATTTCACGGAACGACCAGCCTTCGATGAGCGTCAGCTCATGTTGAATGACCTGCCCGGAAACCAGCAGGTCCAACAGCGAACGCGGCGTCGTCCCCGGAGTGATGGCGTATTCCCCGGCCTTGATCATCCCGGCGCGCCCGCTGCTCCGGGCTTCCCATTCCAGATAGACTGGGGCTTCCAGCCACCCCCGCTGCCGAAGCTCGGCGGCCACCTGCCGCATGCTCATGCCGGATTCAACCACGAACGTTTCCGTGCGGGCAACCGCCAGGGGGGAATTCAGATGTTCCTGCATGTCCGTCCATACCCAGTTGCCGAATGCAGTCGTTGCCACGATCAACAACAGCGCCGGCACGAGTATCCGTTTCATGGCGGAACGATGCAGCCCGCCTCTACCAGCGCACTGTCGAGTCCGGGCGCGATCTCGGCCCGCCGGTACTGGTGCGCTCCGGCCCGTCGCACCGGCCAGATGCCGATGATGGAATTGCTGAAGAACACCTCTTCGGCTGCAAGCAGGTCGGCGCGATCGATCCGCTGAACGCGCGTTTCCAGCCCCAGGCCGGCGGCGCGATCAATTATTTCCGCGCGGATGATCCCCGCCACGCCGCAATCCTGGAGGCCGGGCGTGATCAACAGGTTTCCGCAGCGCATGAATACATTACTCATGGTGCCCTCGATGATCGCGCCGCTGGGATCGGATACGAACCCCTCCGGGCATTTCCTGCCGGCAACCTCGGCGCGCGCCAGCACCTGCTCCAGCCGGTTCAGGTGTTTGATTCCGGCCAGGGCCGGTTGCCGCGCCAGGACAAAATCGCAAAATGCGGCCTCGACGCCGGAGCTGCGGTGATCGGCCGGATAGTCGGGCCACGGATGAATGGAAAGTATCCGCACCGGGGTGGATTCCGGGGGCGGCTGGTAGCCGCGGCCGCCGGCCCCGCGTGTCACGATGATCTTCAGCACCGCGCGCACCGTGCCGGCGGTAATCTGCCGGACCTCCGCGGACAGAATCTGTGTCTCGGGTGCGGATATTCCCAGCACGCGACAGCCGTTGCGGAGCCGCCGCAAATGCGCGTCCAGGCACAGCGGCATGCCGTTTATGATTGCAATGGTCTCGAACACGCCATCGCCGTAGTGAAGACCGCGGTCGAGAGCCGAAACTTTGTCCCCGGGCTGACCGTCGATCAGGATCATGTTGGCCCCGCAAGGCAGCTCGATGACGGCTATGCCAGTCGCTGCAGGATCAGGGATCCGTTGGTGCCGCCAAAGCCGAAGGAGTTGGACAGCACCGTCTCGATGCGCATCTGCCGCGCCTGGTGCGGGACGTAGTCAAGATCGCAGTCCGGATCGGGATGATCAAGATTGATGGTCGGCGGTGCCACCTGATCGCGGATCGCGAGCGCGCAGATCACGGCCTCGACCGCGCCGGCCGCGCCAAGTTGATGCCCGAGCATGGACTTGGTGGAACTGATTGCCACGCGCCGCGCGTGTCCGCCGAAGATCCGCTTCACCGCGTTGCTTTCCACGACATCGCCCGCGGGCGTGGACGTGCCGTGGGCGTTGATATAGTCAATTTGATCCGGGCGCATACCGGCGTCGGCCAGCGCATTGGCCATGCAACGCGCTGCGCCGTCGCCGTCTTCCGACGGCGCGGTCATGTGGTAGGCGTCACCGCTCATCCCGAAACCGGTCAATTCAGCATAAACGCGCGCGCCGCGTCTCCGGGCATGTTCGAGTTCCTCCAGCACGACCGCGCCGGCGCCATCGCTGAGAACAAAACCGTCGCGATCCCGGTCCCAGGGACGGCTTGCGGCTCTGGGGTTGTCATTCCGGGACGAGAGCGCGCGCGCATTGGCGAAACCCGCCAGTCCCGTGCGCGACGTGGCCATTTCCGCGCCGCCGGCAACCATGACGTCCGCATCACCGTAGCTGATAATGCGGCCGGCCACGCCGATATTGTGCGTGCCGGTCGTACAGGCCGTAACGATGGCGATGTTGGGGCCCCTGGTGCCGGTGCGAATGGAAAAATTGCCGGAAATCATGTTGATGATATTGCTCGGCACGTAGAACGGGGAAATTCGGCGCGGCCCGTCCTTGAGGATGGTCTCGGTGCCCTTTTCGATACCGGGCAGCCCGCCGATCCCGGAGCCGATTGCCACGCCAATGCGCCCGGCATTGGCCTCAGTTACTTCGATGCCGGCATCGGCGAAGGCCTGGAGGCCCGCGGCCATCCCGTAATGAATGAACGGGTCCATTTTCTTGACGTCTTTTTTTGGAATGTAGGCCTCCACGTCAAAGTCGCGGATGGACCCGCCGATGCGGACCGGAAAGTTCGTGGTATCGAAATGGCTGATCAGATCAATGCCGCTGATCCCGTGCAGCAGATTGCGCCACGCCTCGGCCACGGTGTTACCCACGGGTGTGACAAGCCCCAAGCCGGTTATTACGACGCGCCGTTTGCTTACCATGAGGATTCCAGGGAAAGGGATATGTGCCCGTGAAAATAAGAAAGCCGCGATTCGTCTCCGATCGCGGCCTTCACGAAATGCAGCTCGCCCTGCTATTCGAGATGGGCGTTGATGTAATTGATGGCCTGTTGCACCGTGGTGATCTTTTCCGCCTCCTCATCGGGGATCTCGGTCTTGAACTCCTCTTCCAGCGCCATGACCAGTTCCACGGTATCCAGTGAATCCGCCCCGAGATCATCAACGAACGAGGCTTCATTGGTTACCTCATCTTCTTTGACCCCCAGTTGCTCTACCACTATTTTTCTTACCCGATCTTCGACACTGCTCATGATGAGAAATACCTCCCTATTGCGGTAGTCGCACCAAAATGCGTGGCTAAGTTTAGTGAAATGTCTTCAACTTGCAAGGCGCTGCACACCTCACAACATTAACCAATACTTAACAAAGAGTTATCGCCAGATTGTGACAAACTGGACGGAATTCACGCCATATACATGCCGCCATTAACATTGATCGTCTCGCCGGTGATGTATGCGGCAGACGGTGATGCCAGAAATGCAACAACCTGTGCCACTTCGTCCACGGTTCCCAGTCTTCCCAGACTTGTCTGCGCTGCGAGTTGCGCCCTCTGTTGCTCGCTCAGGGCATCGGTCATATCGGTGGCGATGCATCCAGGCGCCACCGCATTGACGGTGATGCCGCGGCTGCCCACTTCCCGCGCCAGCGACCTGGTGAACCCAATCATTCCGGCCTTGGCCGCCGCGTAATTGCACTGGCCGGTATTGCCGCTCAGCGCCACCACGGATGTGATGTTGATGATCCTGCCCGCGCGCGCCTTCATCATGCCGCGCAGGCACAGGCGCGTCAGCCGAAAAACGGAACTCAGGTCGGTATTGATGACGGTGTTCCATTCATCATCCTTCATGCGCAACAGCAGGTTGTCGCGCGTGACTCCGGCATTGTTTACCAGGATCATCGGCGTCAGCTCCGCCTGTACAAGGAGCTGACCGAATTGATCGACGGACGCGTTGTCGGCGACATTCAATTCCAGGGCGCGGCCCGTGTATCCCAGGCGTTGCATGTCCTGATCGATGGCGGCGATACCGATGGCGGATGTGGCCGTTCCGATCACGGTGGCACCCGCTCTGCCCAGCGCTTGCGCGATTGCCCGCCCGATGCCGCGGCTGGCGCCGGTGACAAGGGCGACCTGCCCGGCAAGGGTCCGGCTCATGCGTGCCCCCCTGCCAGCGCGCCGGCAAAGCCGGAGGGATCGCCGATGGCGTCCAGGCGCAATCCGCCCTCGATGCGTTTGATCAGACCCGTCAATACCCTGCCCGGGCCGCACTCGATGATGCGGCGTATGCCCTGCCGGCGCATAGCATGGACGCACTCCACCCAGCGCACCGGCGAGTAGAGCTGCCGGATCAATGCACTGCGCAGGCCGTCCGCATCCCGCCTCGCCACCGCATCCACGTTCTGAATGACCGGAATGCGCGCGTCTCGGAACGCCACTTTATCCAGGAGCTTCTGAAAGGCATCAGCGGCCGGTTGCATCAGCGCGCAATGGCCTGGAATGCTGACCGGTAGCGGCAAGGCCCGCCTGGCGCCCCGGGCGCCGGCGGCCTTGATGGCGCGCTCCACAGCGGCCCGATGCCCCGCGATGACCACCTGGCCGGGCGCATTGAAATTCACGGCAGTTACGATTTCCTGTTCGGCTGCCTCGGCGCAGGCTGCGGCGATCGCCTGATCATCGAGCCCCAGGATGGCGGCCATGGCGCCCGTTCCGGCCGGCACGGCGTTCTGCATGCAGCGGCCGCGTTCCGCCACTAGGCGCACGGCGTCTTCGAGACTTATGGAATCCGCGCACACCAGTGCCGAGTATTCGCCCAGGCTGTGTCCCGCGAGCAGCGCGGGCTCGGGACCACCGGCATTGTGCCACGCGCGCCAGACGGCCACCGCGGCGGCCAGCAGTGCCGGCTGCGTATTAAACGTGAGGTTCAGTTGTTCCTCCGGCCCGTTCAGTATCATTCCCCACAAGTCTATGCCCAGAGCGGCATTTGCCGCGTCAAAGGTCTGCCCCACGACCGGATGGACCGCCGCCAGGTCGGCCAGCATGCCCACCGACTGGGAACCCTGACCGGGAAACACAAACGCCAGTTCGCGATCAGCGGACATGAATTCAGTAACGCAACAGCACCGAGCCCCAGGTGAAACCGCCGCCCACGGCCTCCAGCAGCAGCAGCTCACCGCGCCTGACGCGCCCGTCGCGAATACCGGTATCCAGGGCCAGCGGGATCGAAGCGCCTGAGGTATTCCCGTGCCGATCCAGCGTCACAATCACCCGCCCCATGTCCATCCGCAATTTGCGCGCGGTCGCGGAAATGATGCGCTCATTCGCCTGATGCGGTATGAGCCAGTCAACGTCCGTTGTTTCGAATCCCGCGGCGGCAAGGGTTTCCTCCACCAGGTCGCCCATGATATTGACCGCGAGCTTGAACACCTCCGCGCCGTGCATGCGAATGTGGGGATCTGCTGACGGCCGCGATACCCCGGAGGGGACTTCCAGCAAATGGGCGTAATTTCCGTCCGCGTGCAGTCGCGTCAGGTAAACACCGGGCCGATCCGAGGCGCCCATCACGATGGCGCCGGCGCCGTCGCCGAACAGAACGCACGTGGAACGGTCCGACCAGTCCAGAATTTTCGAATTGGCATCTGCGCCGACAACGAGGGCGTGCCGGGCGGTGCCCGCGCGAATAAACTGATCGGCGATCCCGGTGGCATAGACAAACCCCGAGCAGACCGCCTGCACGTCGAAGGCCACGCCGCCGTTGCGGATCCCGAGCCGTTTTTGCAGCAGGCATGCGGTGCTGGGATAGATGAGGTCCGGAGTCGAAGTCGCCACGACGATAAAGTCGAGGTCGGCGGGAGACAACCCCGCGGCCGCAATGGCACCACGCGCGGCTTGCTCGGCCATGTCGCACGTGGATTCGTCCGGCGCGGCCACGCGGCGCTCGCGGATCCCGGTGCGGCTTCGGATCCATTCATCGGATGTATCCACGGTGCGCGCAAGCTCCGCGTTGCTGACCACGCGATCGGGAAGATAACCGCCGGTGCCGATGATGGCGGAGAAACTCACGGTTTGGCGTCCTGAATCAGCAGTGCCTCAAGGCGCGCGGCAATGCGATCCGGTACATTCTTCTGCACCTCGGCGATGGCCTCCTCGATGGCATGGGCAAACGAGATCCTATCCGCATCACCATGACTCTTTACCACGATGCCGCGCAGGCCGAGCAGGCTGGCGCCGTTATACCTGCGCGGATCGATCTTCGCCCGGATGGCCTTCAGAATCGGCATCGAAATCAGCGCCGCGATGCGGCCGTAGGCCGACTTTTCAAATTCCGCCCTGGCATGGTGGCTGATGAATTCCGCGACGCCCTCGCTGGCCTTGATCGCGATGTTGCCGGTGAATCCGTCGCACACGATCACATCCACTTTGCCGGAGTAGATGTCGCTGCCTTCCACGAAGCCGATGTAATTCAGGTGGCTCCTGGACAGCAGCGTGGCTGCCTGTTTCACCATGTCATTACCTTTGATCTCCTCGGCACCGACATTCAGAAGCGCCACGCGCGGTGACGCGACGTTGTTTACGGCGCTGGTCAATTCGCTGCCCATTACCGCAAACTGAAACAGCTGTTCCGAATCCGAAATGACGTTCGCGCCCAGATCCAGCAGATGGGTCTGGCCGTGAATGCCGGGCATTGTTGTGCAGATGGCAGGGCGGTCGACGCCTGGCAGCATCTTCAGCACGTAGCGCGCCATGGCCATCAGGGCGCCGGTATTGCCGGCGCTGACACAAGCCTGGGCGGCACCCTCTTTTACGAGTTCTATGGCAATGCGCATGGACGAGGTCTTTTTCACGCGCAGCGCCGCCGAAGGCGGCTCATGCATTTCCACGATTTCCGGGGCGTGCCGGATCTCCAGCCGCTCGATCTCCGCAGCTGAATACCCGGCCAGCAGGCGACTGAGATCATCCTTCCGGCCGACCAGTATCAGGCGCAGTTGCGGATTGTTCCGCAATACCTGAACGGCGGCGGGGACGATTTCGGCAGGGCCATGGTCGCCACCCATGGCATCAAGCGCGATTCGAACAGTCATCGGGAAACCATTCCCGAATCGTGGCGGCGGGGATTACGGCCTAGTCGTCATCCCGGGTCTTGAGCACCTTGCGGCCCCGGTAGTACCCCTCGGGGCTGATGTGGTGGCGGCGGTGAACCTCACCGGTCCCCGGGTCGGTGGACAACGTCGGCGCGGAAAGGGCGTCGTGTGACCGGCGCATGTCGCGGCGCGATCTGGATTTTCGATTTTGCTGTACGGCCATGGTGGCAGCTCTCCTGTTTCAATCTTTGCCCAGTTTCAGTTTCTTCAGCGGCGCAAACGGGTTTGCGCGGGTCCCGGTGTCCGATCCGGAATACTCGGCCACGGGACACTGTCCCGCAGCGTGCAGCGGCGCCAGCGGCAGCGCCAGTATCATTTCATCCTCCACGAACCCGGCAAGGTGCACCTGGTTATTTTCTCCCTGCATGATTACGTCCGCCTCCGGGACCGGTCCGGCCTCCGTGCCGGCATCAGGCGCGGCGCACGCATCAATCGTCACATGCAACGGCAGATCGAACACACCCAGGCAACGCTGGCATTCCGCTTTCAGCGTGGCGGAAAGATTACCGCGGATCAGGACCGCCCCAAGCTCGCCCCGTACACAGGCGATCGATACATGCACTGTCCCGGATCCGTCAGACAGGAATTGCCGCAGCCGCGGCATCTGACTGACGGCAAGGTCGCCGACGATCTCCTCGGCGCGTTGCGCAAGGCGAATGGGCTCAAAATACTGTGGCAAGCCCGACATCAGGCGCGCAAGTGTATCGGCCGACCCCGGTGGTGTCAAAAAACGGCCAACGGCCCGGGAATGCATTAACCGGTTGAACGGGATAAGATTTTCCCATGAGCCAGGGTGCTGTCCGCGCGCCGGGAGTCCGCGAGATTGTCCTGGCATCGTCGTCTCCCTATCGCCGTGAGTTGCTGGAGCGGTTGAAGGTGCCGTTCGTGTGGTCGGCACCCGCGGTGGATGAACAGCCGTTCGACGGAGAAGCGCCGGAAGCCACGGTGCGGCGGCTGGCGGAGAGCAAGGCGCGCAGCCTTGTGCGCGCCCATCCCGATGCCCTTATCATCGGATCGGATCAGGTGGCCGTTAGTGCCGACGGCGGCCTGTTGAACAAACCGGGAAATCGCGAGACCGCCCGGCTCCTGTTGCAACGCAGCAGCGGTCGGGCAATCAGATTTCTGACCGGTTTGTGCCTGCTGGATGGCAAAAGCGGACGCGCCCAGGTTGATTTGAGCGAGTGTGAAGTCAGCTTTCGGAAACTCACCGACGGGGAGATCGAGCGCTACCTCGATGTGGAGCAGCCCTACGACTGCGCCGGGGCGTTCAAGTCCGAGAAACTCGGCATTGCACTTCTGGAAAGCATGTCGCTGCCGGATCCCACCGCCCTTGTCGGCCTTCCCCTGATTGCGCTCTCCGCGATGTTGCGGCGAGCGGGCGTGCCCGTACCCTGAGGACGAAGCACTTTTGACTTCATTGCAATGGACCGGCCGACGACAGGATCCGTTCCGACAAAGCCGCGCCCATGCGGCGCGCAAACCGATCAAGGTAATTCTCGCGGCGGGTGAAATCCACAATCTCCTCGGCGCCGATCACTTCCCGTGCGACGTAGCCGGCGCTGCCGAGGCCGTCCACGAGCCCCAGCTCCAGCGATTTTTCCCCGGTCCACACCAGCCCGGAGAAAATTGCCGCGTCGTCCTTGAGGCGTTTGCCGCGCCCCTCCGTGACGACTTCGATGAACTGCTGGTGGATCTCGTTCAGCATGCCGTCAATATGGGCAATTTCGTTTTCGCGCAGTGGCTGAAACGGATCCATGAAGCCCTTGTTTTCCCCGGCATGCCGCACGCGCCGTTCGATTCCGAGTTTCGACAGGGCGTCCACGAAACCGAATCCCGCCATGATGACTCCAATTGACCCGACTATGCTGGCCTTGTCCGCGTAAATCCTGTCCGTGCCGGCGGCGATGTAGTAGCCGCCGGATGCGCACAAGTCCGTGATGACGGCATAAATCGGAGTTCCGGGGTATTTCCCGCGCAGCCGGTGAATTTCGTCAACAACGTATCCTGCCTGCACCGGGCTGCCGCCGGGACTGTTGATGCGCACAATCACGCCCGCAGTGCGCTCATTCTCGAATGCCGCGCGCAGCCCGGAAACGATCAGGTCGGCGCTAGCATCGGAGTCCGCGCTGATGACGCCATCCACGTCAATGAGCGCGGTAAAGCGGCTGCCGGGGAAAGTCCCGGGCGGCATTTCCGCTTTGCCTCCCGCATACAGGACCAGAAACAGGAGCACATACCCGGCCAGCAACAGCTTGAAGAAAATTCCCCAGCGCCGCGCCGCGCGCTGTTCCCGCAGAAACTCCAGGGCAACCTGATTCACCAGGCTTTGCTCGAACTGTCCGGAATTTTGATCGGTCACGGCTGCTCCAGTGCAAAGTGAAAAGTGGAAAGTGTAAAGTCTCCATGGTGTTGCGATAAACGGACCCCAGGGCCTTCAACTTTTCAGCTGACACTTTGCACTTTTTACTTTGAACTTTTCACCTGCGACTTTCAAGAAACCCCTGTTTGCCCTTTTTGGCTGTCGCAACAGGCGACGCAAGCCGCTGCAGCACCCGTTCAAGATCCTCCGGCAGCGGGGCCTCCACGTTCAGACCGGTACCGGGACGCCCCGGGATGGCAAGGCTGGACGCATGCAGAAATACCCGCTTCAGGCCGCAGCCCCGCATACGGCGATTGAATTCCCGGCTCCCGTACCGGTCGTCCCCGGCAACGGGGTGCCCGATATGTTGCGCGTGTACGCGGATCTGGTGCGTGCGCCCGGTGGCGATGGCCACGGATACCAGCGTCGCGCCGGGCAGGTGCCGCAGCACGCGGAAACGCGATTGCGACGGGAGACCGCCGGCATCGGCCCGCACGGTACGTTCTCCGTGCACCCGTGCCTCGCGATCCAGCGGCACGTCCACGCGGATCACCGGCCGGCCGAGATTTCCCTGCAAAAGCGCCGTATAGCGCTTGCGGATTTTCCCGCTGCGAAACTGATCGTGCAGTTCCCGCAGCCGCTCGTGATCGCGCGCTATCAGCAGGCACCCCGATGTGTCCCGGTCCAGGCGATGCACCAGCTGCAAGGAGTCGCCTGCGGAAAACAGCAACCGCGCCGCGTCAATCACGCCGAAGGCCTGGCCGCTTCCGCTGTGGACGGGGAGGCCCGCGGGCTTGTTCAGCACGAGAAGCGTGGGGTCCTGATAAAGGATGGAACACCGCAGTTGCTCGACAACGCGCCGGGGGACGTGAATCTTCTCCGGGGCCGACACCGACGCCGGCGGCAGTCGAACATCATCGTGTTCGGCAATACGGTGGTCGGGGCGAACCCGCCCGCCGTTTACCCGCACCTCCCCCCGGCGGATCATCTGGTAGATGCGGCTTTTCGGCAGCGAACCAAAATGCGCGGTCAGAAAGTTGTCCAGTCGCCGGCCATGTTGCACTGCATCTATTCGGACGTGTTCGACCCCGCGTTTTTGCATTAGAATCCGAAAGATAGGGAAATAATTTCAGATTGCGACATCAGTCATCCGCCTGCTATAGTATCCCCCTTCGGAGGGTTTGAAGGCTCCGAATCAATGCGTCCTGCACCCGCGAGGGAATGCACGGCTTCTGGCCACTGGACCTCCCGCGAAACGCGGTTCGCGCCCGGGAAAACCGGGCCCTGTCATCCAGTCAGCAGTCATTGCATCGCGCCCAGCACGGGTGCCCCAATCTGGTGCGTGGACGCGGATGGCTCCCGGAAATCTGACCGCCCCCGGGGCGGAAGCTGGTTCAGGCGCGAAGCGCTCGAACAGATTATCAGAAGGGAGCGGCAGTCGACCCGTTCGCCGAATTGCGGCGGGTCCAAGGCAAGGGGGGCTCCCGGACAACGGCGCGCGTGCGCCCGCGGGATCCTTGGCCGCGGAAACGCGGCCGGCCGGTCGAGCGCCCCGCGAGGGTTTACAACAATGAAACGCATGTTGATTAACGCAACTCAACCGGAAGAGTTGCGGGTGGCCATGGTGGACGGTCAACGCCTGTATGACCTCGATATCGAGGCCGTCGGGCGGGAACAGAAGAAGTCCAACATCTACAAATGCCGTGTGGTACGAATTGAACCCAGCCTTGAGGCGGCGTTCGTTGATTTTGGCGCCGAGCGGCACGGCTTCCTCCCGTTCAAGGAAATCTCCCGCGCACTTTTGAAACCGCGGAACGGAGACCGTGGACGCGGGATCAAGGATGAACTGGAAGTCGGTCAGGAATTTATCGTTCAGGTGGAAAAGGAGGAACGCGGCAACAAGGGCGCTGCGCTCACGACCTTTGTCAGTCTGGCCGGCCGGTACCTGGTGCTGATGCCGAACAATCCCCGCGCCGGCGGGGTGTCGCGGCAGATTGAAGGCGACGATCGCGCAGAGGCGCGCGAGTCAATGAGCAGCCTCAACATCCCCCAGGGCATGGGCATCATTCTGCGCACGGCCGGCGTCGGCAAGGGCGCGGAGGAGCTGCAATGGGACCTGGACTACCTGCTGCACTTGTGGGAATCGGTCAAGGAAGCCGCCCGAAATCGCAGCGCTCCGTTCCTGGTCTACAAGGAAAGCGAGGTCATCATCCGGGCCCTGCGCGACTATCTGCGCAATGACATTGCGGAAATCTGGATCGACGACGCCGAAACTTTCCATCGTGCGCGGGAATTCATGCAGCAGGTGATGCCGCAGAACCTGCCCAAGCTGAAGCTTTACAGCGATCGCGATCCTTTGTTCAACCGTTATCAAATCGAAGGCCAGATCGAGACCGCCTTCTCGCGCGAGGTGCGCCTGCCGTCGGGAGGCGCAGTCTTCATAGACCACACCGAGGCCCTGACCGCGATCGACATCAACTCCGCACGCGCCACCGCGGGGGAGGATATCGAGGACACGGCGTTCAATACCAACCTCGAGGCGGCGGACGAAATCTCCCGCCAGCTGCGATTGCGCGATCTGGGCGGCCTCATCGTCATCGACTTCATCGACATGATGAACCCGCGCAATCAACGCGAGGTGGAAAACCGGATGCGCGATGCACTAAAGGTGGACCGGGCACGCGTTCAGGTAGGCAGGATTTCCCGCTTCGGGCTGCTGGAAATGTCGCGCCAGCGCCTGCGTCCGTCACTGGGCGAATCCAGTCACATCCCCTGCCCCCGCTGCGACGGGCAGGGCACGATTCGCGGCACGGAATCACTGTCGCTGTCGGTATTGCGCGTAATCGAAGAGGAGGCGATGAAGGATCTGACCGCAAAGGTCATTGCCCGGCTGCCGGTTTCCGCCGCCACCTATCTGCTGAATGAGAAACGCCAGGCGCTGCGCGACATCGAAGGGCGCGTTGACGTGCGAGTCGTGATCGTCCCCGACGAGGCGCTGGAAACTCCCCACTACCAGGTCCAGCGCGTGCGCCTGTCGGAGGCTGAGCATGACGCCCATCGCCAGGCCAGCTACCGCCTTGCGGAGACGCAACCGGATCAGACCACAGAGGTCCGGACCCAGGCTTCGCCTCGCCCGCCGCAGTTGCCCGCGGTCAAATCCGTGATCCCGGAACGTCCCGTGCCGGTGCCGGCACCAGCCCGGGCCCCGGAGGAAAAGAAACCCGGCAAGGGGTTGATAAGCCGTGTGTTTGGTTCACTGTTCGGCAGCGACGAACCCGCCGCCGCACCGACACCGCCGCCCGGCGCACCTGCGGCGGAAACGCCGCGCGAGCGCGATGATCGTCCGCGGGGTGGCGGGGCGGAAAGGCAGCGCCACCGGCGCGGCGGTGGTGGTGGTCGCGGTGGACGGGACCGTCACGGTGATCGTCAGGGCCGGCGTGACGGCCGTGAACGGGGTCAGCGGCAGGGGCGCGGCCAGGAGCAGCAGCCACGCCGTGATGAACCCCGCGACGGTGACGACAACCGCGGTAACCGGGCGGCGCCGCCTCCACCCCGAGGGGCCGATCCACAGCCCGGCCAGCAGCCGAACCAGCCGGGTTCCGGCGGACGGGGGCGGCGTTCCAGATCCGGGCGGCGCCGCGGCCGCGGCGGAGAAGGCCGGGATCGGCGTGGTTCGCACCAGCACCAGAGTCATGGCCGCGGCGGGCATCGCGACGAACAGGGCGGGCCGCCTGAATCTGCACGCGGGGAAAACGCGGCGGCTTCCGCGGACCTGCCGGTTGAAGCACCAGCGCCGCGCGCCAATACCGGATCCGGTGCAGGCGTGCCAACGCCGGTGGAACCGCCGGCGCGCGAAGCGCCACAGTCCTTCGATGCCGGGACTCCCCCGCAGCAGGAGCAGCAGGAACCCGCGCGCCGGGAGTATCAACCGCCGACTCCCGTAGAACGCGATCCCGCCGTGCCCCGTGAATTCGGCTCCGGCGGCAACCACGATGACGGCGACCCCGGTCCGCGTTGACAGGTCCTTGACAGGTTGATGCAAAACCGAGCTTTGCATCAGCTTGTTAATGCTCGCGGGTCTCGTAAAACGCGATGTCCGGCCAGCGCTCGATGGTTAACCGCAAATTGACCTGGCTGGGCGCGAGGTAGGCCAGCGCGCCGCCGGCATCCCGGGCCAGGTGCTGGCGCAGCCGTTCCGAGAATTCGTCAAGACGTTTTCGATCAGCGCACCTGATCCAGCGCGCCGTGACCACCGGCACCGGTTCATAGGCGCAGTCCACGCCGTATTCGTCGGCCAGACGCCAGGCCACGACGTCGAACTGGAGCATGCCCACCGCGCCGACAATCAGGTCGTTGCCTGACAACGGCCGAAACACCTGCACCGCCCCTTCCTCGCCCAGCTGAAGCAGGCCTTTCAACAGCGCCTTGGAACGCAAGGGATCGCGCAACACCACGCGCCGGAACAGCTCCGGTGCGAAATAAGGTATGCCGGTGAAGGTCAGATCTTCGCCCTGGGTGAATGTGTCTCCCACCTGGATGGTGCCGTGATTGTGCAGGCCGATGATGTCGCCCGGCCATGCCTCCTCCACCCGGGTGCGGTCGCCGGCCAGGAACGTGAGGGCATTCGACACCTGGATATCGCGCCGAATGCGGACGTGGCGCAGGCGGATGCCCTTCTCGTAATGCCCGGAACAGATCCGGACAAATGCAATCCGATCGCGGTGCGCAGGATCCATGTTGGCCTGTATCTTGAAAACAAAGCCGCTGAAACGGTCCTCTTCGGGTTGCACTATCCGCTCAAGTGCCGCGCGCGGCTGCGGCGCAGGCGCATGACTGACCAGGTACTCGAGAAACGCGTCAATGCCGAAGTTGTGCAGGGCCGTGCCGAAGAATACCGGGGTCAATCGCCCGGCCCGATACGCCGATTGATCGAAAACCGGGCATGCCTCGCGCACCAGCGCCGCTTCTTCCAGCATGCCCTTGTATTCGGAACCCATGCCCTCCATGGCCTGACGCAGGGGGATGCCGGGGGCGCGCGGGGGATCGCGCCTGCCCTTCTCATACACGACCAGCTCGGATCGCTCCGTGTGGACGCAGCCCCGGAACCGGCCCCCCATGCCGATGGGCCAGGTGATCGGCGCGCAACGGATCTTCAGGTCGCGCTCGATCTCATCAACCAGTTCCAGCGGCGGCCGGCCTTCCCGATCCAGCTTGTTGATGAACGTGACAATGGGCGTGGTGCGCATGCGGCAGACTTCCATCAGGCGCCGGGTGCGCTCCTCGACGCCCTTGGCCGCGTCGATCACCATCAGCACCGAATCCACTGCAGTAAGCGTGCGGTACGTGTCTTCGGAAAAATCGGCATGGCCCGGCGTGTCGAGCAGATTGATCAACGTGTCGCCGCGGGTAAATTGCATGACCGAACTGGTGATTGAGATCCCACGTTCCTTCTCCATGGCCATCCAGTCGGACGTGGCGTGCCGGGCGGCCTTGCGCGCCTTGACGGTGCCGGCCATCTGGATGGCGCCGCCGTGCAGCAGAAGTTGCTCCGTGACCGTGGTCTTGCCCGCGTCCGGATGGGAAATGATGGCGAACGTCCGGCGCCGGGCAATCTCGCGCTCGGCCCGGCTCATGGACTCGGCCGCGTTGGCCGGGGCGCCACGCGGGCGGGTGCGAGAGGCCGCAGTCTGTCAGCGCGTTTCGAGCAGTACATAGGCCAGCGCGTATTCGCGCTCATCGGCGATACTGAGGTGCGTGCCGGAAATTCCCCGCGCCCGGAGGAGGTCACCGGCGCTGCCGGCAACAGCGAAGCCGGGTTTCCCGGACGGGTCATGGGTGATGCTGATGGCGCCCGGAAATATTCCGGCGCGAAATCCCGTGCCAAGCGCCTTGACCAATGCCTCTTTCGCGGCGAACCGCCGCGCGAGAAACCGGGCCTTGCCCGGGGCCTGATCGAATTCGATGCATTCATCCGCGCTGAGAATTTTTTCCGCCAGGCGGCGCCCGAAGCGCGCCAGCGATTCCTCCATGCGCCGGACTTCAACCACATCCACGCCAACGCCGTAGATCATGACCGCTGCGCCTCCCGCAGCAGTGCTTTCATGCGGCGCACGGCCGCAGTCATGCCCGTGAAAACGGACTCCGCGACGATACTGTGTCCGATATTGAGCTCGCGCAATGGGGGAATGACGGCGATTGCGCCGACGTTTTCATAGTTCAATCCATGCCCGGCGTTGACGTGCAGCCCGAGCCTCTCAGCGTGAACGGCCGCGCTCCGGATCCGATCCAGTTCCCGCTGCCGCAGGGCAGTGTCCGCCGCATCCGCAAACGCACCGGTGTGCAGCTCTATCACCGGCGCCCCGCACTCCCTGGCGCCGTCGACCTGCCCCGGGACCGGGTCTATGAACAGCGCGACGCGGATCCCGGCTGCGGCCAACCGGCCGCAGGCGTCGCGAATGCGCGCTACCTGCCCGGCCACGTCCAGGCCGCCCTCAGTGGTCAACTCCTCGCGCCGTTCAGGGACCAGGCAGCAGAATGCGGGCCGCACCTCCGCGGCCAGTTCCAGCATCGCCCCGGTGACCGCCATTTCAAGATTCAATGGTACCTGCAGCCGCTCCCGCAGCAGCCGGACATCGCGCTCCTGGATGTGGCGGCGGTCCTCGCGCAGGTGCACCGTGATGGAATCCGCGCCCCCGGCAACCGCGGCCATGGCCGCGGCGAGCGGCTCCGGATACACGGTACGCCGTGCCTGGCGCAGCGTGGCCACGTGATCGATATTGACACCGAGTTCCAGCGGATGCATGCGGGGCCGTTTTCAGCGGACTGATCGTGCATTCTACCAAGTTGATGCAGACGTCCGTCCATGGACCCTGCATCAACCGGCCGACTTCAGCCGGGCACGCCGGCGCGGCGCGCTGACATTCCCGGGGAAGGGTTTGCAGCAGCCTGCCCGATGCAGTCATTCGCGGCGCATCGGCGCAGAACCGGCGAGCAACTGGCGATACAACCTGCGGCTGGCCAGCGGGCGCACGCCCAGGTGCACGCCGAGCAACACGCGCATCAGCCGCTTGCATTCCTGCACATGGACGGCGTCGGTCAACGATTCCCCGTGCAAGGCAAGCAACGCCGCGCCCGAAATTGGCACATCCTGGTGCGAACCGCTCGGTACACGGCTGGGTCCACGATCAGGGCAATAGAAATAGCCGCTGCCGGGATCGATGGCGCTTCCGGTCCGGCAGTCATGGTCCAGCACCAGCCCGTAGCCGAGGCTGATCAACAGACGCTTTTCGAACAACCGCAATACCGGCTCTTCAGGTTGCCGCTGCGCCAGCCGGGTCAGTGTCTGCTCATAGGCGGGGAACAGTTCCGGCTGCGGATCATGGCCGTGCAACAGGCGCACCAGCAGTTCATTGATGTACATCGCGGACAGCAGCCATGGGCCGGACATCTGGTGCGCGGCGCCGCCCGGTTCGATGCCGGTAAGAGTGCCCATCTCTCCCCGCAATGTCCACGCAATCTGCAGCGGACACAGGGGCTGAAAAATTCCGGTGGCGCGCCGGCTTCTGCGGCGCGCACCGCGGGCCACAAGCGTCACTCTGCCGTAATCACGGGACAGCACATCCGCGATCAGACTGGTCTCCCGGTAGGGGCGCAGGTGCAGGAAATAACAGGGATGCAGTGGAACGCGCATGGGGAAACGCCATTACTGAAAGTAGCCCAGAACCCTCATTGACCTGGGATCCTGGGACCATCGCCGTTTCACCCGCACCCATGTCTTCATGTTTATCCGGCGGCCGAACAACTGCTCCAGATCCCGCCGGGCCTCCTGCCCCACGGCCTTCAGAATGCCGCCGCCGGCGCCGATGACAATGGCTTTCTGGCCTTCGGATTCCACCCATATTGTCGCGTGGATGTGAGACATGTCCCGTACCGTGCTGAATTTTTCCACGGCCACCGCCAGCCGGTAAGGCACCTCGGCGCCCAGTTTACGTATCAGCTTTTCGCGGATGAACTCGGCGGCGAGAAATTTTTCGTTCCGGTCCGTGAGCATGTCGTCCGGGTAGGCGGCCGGCGACTCCGGCAGCAACCTGAGCACGAGTCTTTCCAGGTCCGGGATCCCGTCGCCGTTTCTGGCCGATACCGGCACAATTCCGGCGAACGCGGCGCGTCCGGCGACCTCGGCGACAAACGGGAGCAGACGGGATTTGGGCTTCACCCGATCCGTCTTGTTCAGCACCAGCACAATCGGCGCCGAGCCGCTGCGTGCGGCACCCAGTGCGGCCTGGTCGGCGGGGACCCATTTCAACGCCTCAACCAGCAGCAGCACGACATCAGCGCCCGCCAGTCCGGCATCAATTTCCCGATTCATGTGGCGGCTGAGCACGTGCTCGACGCCAGGCTGGATCCCCGGTGTATCCACGTAAATGATCTGGCTCGTATCGCTGGTCCGGATCCCCGGCACCGCCCAGCGCGTGGTCTGGGGGCGGCGCGAAGTTATGCAGAGCTTCTGTCCCACGAGCTGATTGACCAGCGTCGACTTTCCCACATTCGGCCGCCCGATCACGGCCGCGTGACCGCATCGAAATCCGACCGCCGGCTGAACGATCCCCACGACGATCAGACGGATTCGGCCGTCAATCGTTCCAGCGCAACCACCGCCGCCGCCTGTTCCGCGCTGCGCTTGCTGCGCCCGCGGCCGATTACCGGTCCGTCGAGCCCGGTGACACGGCATTCGACCCGGAATATTCGCTGATGGGCCTCGCCCTCTTCGGCGATGATTCGGTAGATGGGCAATGGCAACCGCCGTGCCTGCAACAGTTCCTGCAGCGTAGTCTTCGGATCCTTGTCCGGACTGGCCACCGGCTGTCCTTCAAGACGGGAGGCAAAAATGCGCAAGATCGCGTCGCGGCACGCGGGCAGTCCGGCGTCCAGGTAGATGGCGCCGAGCAGCGCTTCCAGCGTATTGGCGAGAATGGAATCGCGGCGCCAGCCGCCGGACTTGCGTTCCCCGCCGCCCAGCTTTATCCACTCTCCAATATCCCATTCCCTGGCCACGGCAGCCAGGGTTTCGCGCTTGACGAGCGATGCCCGCCGGCGCGTCAACACACCTTCCGAGGCGCGTGGAATCGCCTGATACAGCGTGTCCGCAATGACGAAATTCAGAATGGCATCGCCGAGGTACTCGAGGCGCTCGTTATTGGCGCCTGCGGCGCTGCGATGGGTCAGCGCGATGTCCAGCAACGCACCGTTCTTGAACTGGTGGCCAAAACCCGCGGCAGGACCCGTTTTGCCCTCACTCACCGGTGCCGGAAGGGTTGCCGCGCAAGGGCATCTTCTGATCGAAATTCAGCATCAGGTTCAGCTCCTTGTACAGGACATTCGTTGCCTGGTAATGAACGTATAACTGTTTCGGATCCCCCTTGCCATCGCCTTTAACGACCTCCACCATTTCCTTGAGGTTCTTCTCCGAGAAGCGCTGAATGTTGGTCGTCGCTTCGATGTTCTTCAGGAACGCCATCGTCACTTCCCGTTCGGACAGGCCGGCCGCCTCGGGGCGCGAAACCACGGATTTCATGGCGGATACAATCTGCATTTTTTCGTTATAAAGCGGGAAAGCGCGTACAACGAACAAAACCACGATGCCAATAAAGGAAAGAACGAACAACAGCCCGCCCACTGTCATTCCCGATTGCAGTCTGCGTGATTGTCTCATTAGCGATCGCCTCGGTAGGGAATTCCGTTGACCATTGAGCACCCGGTGCCCGTCACTCCAATATCGTACCAATTCGGTTCCATCTGACGCCACCATTTTTGAAACTCAGGTTCATCCAGATGAAGAACGCCCGGCCGATCAGATTCTCATCCGGAACAAACCCCCAGTAGCGGCTGTCCCGGCTGTTGTCACGGTTGTCCCCCATTACAAAATAATGCCCTTCCGGGACCACGGTGTCGGCCGCCGGGCCGAGCCGGTATGGATCGACAAGTATCCCGTGCCGAATCCGGCCCAGGCTCTCTGACTGGCGCAGGAGCGGCCCGCCGCCTTCGACGGCTTCACCCCCTTGCCCATCGGCCTCCTGCGGCATCAGTTCCCCGTTCACAAACAGAGATTTGTCCCGGTAAATGATGTGATCCCCGGGCACGCCGACCACCCGCTTTATGAACGGGACCGATGGATCTTCGGGGTATCTGAACACCACGATGTCGCCGCGGCGCGGCCGGGTATTCTCCATTACCAGCGTATTCAGCACCGGCAGGCGGATGCCGTATTGGTACTTGTTTACGAGAATGAAATCCCCGATCAGCAGAGTCGGCATCATCGAGCCGGAGGGGATGCGGAATGGTTCCACCAGAAACGATCGCAACAGCAACACGATCAGAAAAACCGGAAAAAAAGAGCGCGAATACTCTGCCCACCAGGGCTCGCCCACCGGCTGCGCCGCCTGCCCGGTCGCCGCCGCGCGCAGCCGCCGGCGCGGGGCCAGCAGCCAGTGCTCCAGCCCCCATATGAAACCGCTTGCGGCAGTCAGCAGCACCAGTACCGCAGAGAAGTCGAAGGTCACTGTCCTTTCCCCACTTG
The DNA here is from genome assembly GCA_016179185.1 of Gammaproteobacteria bacterium. Taxonomy (GTDB): domain Bacteria; phylum Pseudomonadota; class Gammaproteobacteria; order Eutrophobiales; family Eutrophobiaceae; genus 2-02-FULL-61-13. The sequence continues at coordinate 26,112 of JACORW010000046.1, forward strand.
CAGGATGGCCATGAATGCCGATTGCGGGATTTCCACGGTACCGAACTGTTTCATGCGTCGCTTCCCTTCCTTTTGTTTTTCCAGCAGCTTGCGCTTCCTCGTTACGTCGCCGCCGTAGCACTTCGCCAGCACGTTCTTGCGCAACGCCTTGATGGTTTCCCGGGCGACTATCCTGGAGCCGATGGCGGCCTGGACCGCGATCTCGAACATCTGGCGCGGGATCAACTCCTTCATTTTCTCGGTCAGCTCACGCCCGCGGCGTTGGGCAAAATCGCGATGCACGATACTCGACAGGGCGTCGACCTTCTCTCCGTTTATCAAAATATCCAGTTTTACCATGTCCGCGACCTGATAACGGAGGAACTGGTAATCGAAAGACGCGTACCCGCGGCTCACGGACTTGAGCCGATCGAAAAAATCGAGCACGACTTCGTTCAGCGGCAATTCAACGGCAAGCGACACCTGCTGCCCGATGTAGTGCATTTTTTTCTGCACCCCGCGTTTTTCCATGCACAGCGACAGCACGTTTCCCAGGTACGCGCTGGGCAGGAGCAGGTCGGCGTTTATGACCGGTTCCCGGATCTCGGTGACCCGCTCCACCGCCGGCAGATTGGCGGGATTGTCGATCTGAAGCACCTCCCCCTCCGCTGTCAGCACTTCATAGACGACCGTGGGCGCCGTTGTGATCAAATTCAGATCGTATTCGCGCTCAAGTCGTTCCTGGACGATTTCCATGTGCAACATGCCAAGAAAACCGCAGCGAAATCCGAACCCCAGCGCCTGGGACGTCTCGGGTTCGTAATGCAGAGCGGCGTCATTCAGGCGCAGCTTTGCCAGCGCCTCCCGCAGATCCTCATAATCCGCGGAATCCACCGGGTAAAGCCCGGCAAACACCCGCGGTTTGATGGACTTGAATCCCGGTAAAGGCTGTGTTGCGGGGTTGCGGGAGGAAGTCAGTGTATCCCCCACCGGGGCGCCGTGAATCTCCTTGATTCCGGCGACCACGTAGCCGACCTCCCCCGCCTCCAGCGAATCCCTGCGAACCCGCTTCGGTGTGCTGATGCCGAGTTCCGTCACCTCATGATCGCGACCCGTGGACAGGACGCGGATTTTTTCTCCCTGATTGACCCGCCCGTCAACGACCCGCACCAGCGACACGACGCCCAGGTAATTGTCGAACCAGGAGTCAATGATGAGTGCCTTCAGCGGACCGTCCGGCCTGCCCTGCGGCGGCGGGACGCGCGCGATCAGTTCCTCAAGAAGCTCCGGTACGCCCTGCCCGGATTTTGCGCTGACCCGGATTGCGTTCCGCGCCTCGATGCCGATGATTTCCTCGATTTGTCTCGCCACCCGATCCGGATCGGCCGCCGGAAGGTCGATTTTGTTCAACACCGGCACGATTTCCAGGTTGGCCGCCATTGCCGTCATGCAATTGGCCACGGTCTGCGCTTCCACCCCCTGGGCGGCATCCACGACCAGCAGGGCGCCCTCGCATGCGGCAAGCGATCGTGACACCTCGTAGCTGAAATCCACGTGTCCGGGCGTGTCGATGAGGTTGAGCTGATAATCGCGTCCGTCATGGGCCCGGTAGTTGAGCGTCACGCTCTGGGACTTGATGGTAATGCCGCGTTCGCGCTCCAGATCCATGGAGTCCAGGACCTGCTCATGCATTTCCCGTTCGCTCAACCCTCCGCAAAGCTGAATAAACCGATCGGCCAGCGTTGATTTGCCGTGATCAATATGGGCGATGATGGAAAAATTTCGAATGTGTTCCACGGGAGATTTTTCCGGTCGGGCCGCGCCATGCCGCCCGCATCGCGAGGTTGGTTTCCGCGAATGTGCCAGGCTCGGGGGGAACGCGGCGGCGCGGGCGGCGCGCGATTCTAGCTGATTCACCGGCTGACATAAACCACCGGCAGCCGATCGGCGAAGCGCGCGCGAATCCTGAACGGGTCTCCGGACCGGTCCGGGACGGTTCCTGGTTTACTTGGGGATGCGCAACGCGAGAAATATGGGATTGCCCCGGCGCTGCACCAATACCGGTATCGATCGATCGGGGGGCAGCTCCTTGACCAGGGCATTGAACTGGCTGACCGAGGCAACCTTGGTGCCGTTGATCATCAGTATGACATCACCCCGTTGCATGCCTGCGTCTGCCGCCGGCCCTTCATGCACGGCCGATACGAATACACCGGATCCGGTCAATTCCAGTTCCTTGCGCTGGGCCTCGGTCGGGTCCTGGACCTCGACGTTCAACGGGTTGTCCGCCGGCATGGGACGCTTCCCCTGCTCTTCCGCCTTGCCCATGTCGGGCTGGTCCGGCAATTCGGCCACGGTCACCTGGACATTGATGTTCCTGCCGCGCCGGACGATGTCGACGCCGGCCCTGGCCCCGATCTTTGCAGCGCCGACGAGTGGCGGCAATTCCGAGGAATTGCCGATTTCCCGGCCGTTGAACTTTACGATCACGTCGCCTACTTCAATGCCGGCCTCCGCAGCGGGGCTGTCCTGCAACACCCTGGACACGAGCGCACCCTGCGGCCGTTCCATCTTGAACGATTCCGCCAGTTCCCGCGTGACGTCCTGTATCAACACGCCGAGCCAGCCGCGGCTGACGCGCCCGGTGTCGCGCAGTTGCCGGTAAACGTCCTGGGCGACGTTGATGGGCACCGCAAATGACAGCCCCATGTAGCCGCCGGTTCGGGAATAGATCTGGGAATTCACACCGACAACTTCGCCGTCCAGATTGAACAGCGGCCCGCCGGAGTTGCCCGGATTGATGGCCACGTCGGTCTGGATGAAAGGTATGTAATTCTCGTTTGGCAGGCTGCGCCCGATGGCGCTGACGATGCCGGCCGTCACCGATCGTTCAAAACCGAACGGCGAACCAATCGCCAGCACCCACTCCCCTACGCGCAACCTGGAGGAGTCACCCAGCCTCACCGCCGGCAGTCCGTTCGCGTCCACCTTCAATACCGCGATGTCACTGCGGTCATCCATGCCCACCAGTTCGGCTTTCAGTTCGCGCCGATCGAACAGGCGCACGATTATCTCGGCGCCGTCCTTTACCACATGGGCATTGGTGATGACGTAACCGTCGCCGGCGATGATGAAGCCGGAACCTGATGTGGCCCGCTCCGGCCGCGGGCGGCGATCCTCGGGCATCTGCTCCAGGAATTTGCGGAAGAACTCGTACATGGGGCTGTCTTCCGGAATATCCGGCATTCCGAACATGTGCGGCAGGCCCGCGCCCTCCTTCGGCGTCACGCTGATGTTGACCACGGATGGGGAATTGCTGTCTGCGAGCTGCGTGAATTCCGGCAGATCCCGCGCGCGCGCCCCGGGCGGCGCAAACAGCATCAGCAACAGGAGCAGCGGGGCGAACACCCCCGCGCCGGGATCACGCGGTCGGCGGGCGACGGCCGGATTCTCAACGGGCGGCAGGTCCACGCAGGCTTACTGGGAAACGACGGAGTTTGCGATGCGTTGCACGGTGGCGGGTGGCACTTCGCCAACCGCGGTGATCTGGTGCCCGCGCACCAGGCGGCCGAAGGCGTTTACCCCGCCGATTTTCAGCGGACCCAGCTGTGGCGCTTCATCGCCTACCCGCTCCACGAAAATCGAGACGCTGGACATCCCGTCCGTGTAGGCCAGATGATCCAGGGTGTCGCCGGAGCCGGCCAGCGACCGGCGCTCGTGGTGACTTATGTGAAAACCTTCCGGCATCCAGGTCACCTGCCAGCGGCCGTCTGCCGCCGGGCGCCCCTCCCCTGCCGGGGCCGCGTGCATCCACCTAAATCCCTGGCCGGAGAAACCCGGCTGCAGGTCTGAATCCGCTATCTCGGGCAACACTTCGATCTGTGTAAACATGACCTCTTCAATGGTGGACCCGAAATGACTGCGCAATTCGGTCCTGAGCGGAAGGAAGGATTCCTTGTCGATCGAAAACCGGTATCCGTAACGGTAAATGTCCCGCGCCAGAACGCCGACCACCCAGGTATCCCGCCCGGCGACGCGTTCCTCGCCCGCCACCGTGAACGTGTAGCCGGCGGCGAACCGTTCTACCGGTTCCGGCAACTGCACGATATAGCGGCGCGGCCCGGTCTTCTCGACCATTACGACCTGATTCTCGGGGTAGATGCAGGTTACCGTTTCCTTGTTGCGGATCACCTCGCGCGGCGTGCCGTTGAGTGAAATCAGCCGCTCCTGCTCCGCATCGGCGCCGCCACGCTGAATGATGCGGATGCTGTCGGTCTGGGGCCCGATCCGGTAAATGAAAACGCCGGCGTAATTCGCGGTGCGTACCGCCCGCGACATTTTGTTGAGCAGATCGAATGCCCGGGCTGAAGATGGTTCGACGCCGGGCGCCGGCAGCGAGAACAGCAGGAGCAGGACTAGTCCTGCATGGCGGCGGAAAGGCAAGGAATCAGAAGTTTTGATCTTGATCTTCCGCAATGATTCGCACATACGGCGGCATTCCCTGGACGGCGTTGTTGGTGCGCTGTTCGTTGTGGTTGATCAGATAGCGATTCAATCGGGAGTTGGCCTCGCTCATCGGCGTGGCCGGCCGCAGAACCCGCGCGCTGTCCCTGCCCAAGGCCAGATTGATCTGCCCGCCGCTGCCGCCATGAGCCACCGGCGCATGCGCGACCGCCTGCGCGCCCGCGCTGTCGGTCCGATTCATCTGGATACCGATCAGCGCCAGTGTTGCGACCGAGGCCGCAATCGCCATGCCGACCAGAGGCTTCAGCCAGGCATGCCGCGCAGCGCGATCCGGGGCGGCGACGATGGCAGGCTCATTGCGCAACGCCACCGAAATCCGGTTGGTCAGGGCCGGGTCCAGATAGCGCGGCAAGCTCCCGCGCAGGCAGTCGGAGATGATGTGATAGCGGCCCCAGACTCCCCGCATTCCCTCGTCGCGGCTCCAGCCGCCCAATGCGCCGGCGTCAGTCTCATCCGCCTCGCCGTCCATCAACGCCGACAGGGCTTCCAGTCTTTTATCAATCATGGCGATGCCTCAACTACCCAGTAATGGTTTCAATTCCCGGTCTATGGCCTCGCGGGCCCGGAAAATCCGCGACCGGACGGTTCCCACCGGGCAATCCATCGCGACGGCGATTTCCTCATAGCTTAACCCGTCCAGCTCCCGCAAAGTGATGGCCATGCGCAGATCCTCCGGCAGCGCCTGTATCGCAGCCGCCACGGTGTTCTGTATTTCCTCCGTCAGCAACAGGTGTTCCGGCGTTGCGACGTCCACCTTTGCGCTCTCCAGCTCATACTGTTCCAGCTCCGGGTCCGGAGAATCCATTTCCTGCGGCCGTCGCATCTGCGCCGCCAGGTAATTCTTGGCCGTGTTCACCGCGATCCGGTACATCCACGTATAAAACGCGCTGTCCCCCCGGAAACTGGGGAGGGCGCGATAGGCCTTCAGGAACGCTTCCTGTGTGACATCCAAAGCATCGGTTGGGTTCCGCACAAAACGCGATACCAAGCTGATAATGCGGGACTGGTAGCGCAAGACCAGCGCATCGAAGGCTGCCTTTTCGCCCCGCTTGACGCGCTGCACCAAAATCTGGTCTGTGTCCTGACCGCCCATGTGGAACCTGTCTGTCTGGAAGGTCTGGCCGGGAGGCGCGTGCCCATAAGGAGTCGGGCATGGCGAAATCGGCAATGGACCAAGTTTCTGTTCTAATCAATGGCTTAGGATTTTTTTTATCTATATTATCTCAATACTTATGGGCAACCAACTGACGTTTGACGTCCTGGTCATTGGCAGCGGGGCCGCGGGCCTCAGTGTGGCCCTGCAGCTGGCTGATTCCGGGCAGGTCGCGGTCCTGTCCAAGGACACCCTTTCCGAAGGCGCGACCTTCTATGCCCAGGGGGGTGTATCCGCCGTCCGCGACGCCGGCGATTCCGTGGAGTCCCATGTCCAGGACACCCTGGAGGCCGGCGCCGGTCTGTGCCGCGAGGAGGTCGTCCGGTACGTCGTGCAGAACGGGCCGGCAAGCGTCCAGTGGCTGGATCGCATCGGGGTCAACTTCACCCGCGAACCGGGTGGCAGCGAATACCACCTCCACCAGGAGGGCGGGCACAGCCACCGGCGCATCGTGCATTCCGCCGACGCCACCGGCCGCGCCATCGAAACCACGCTTGAAGATCAGGCCCGGCGCCATCCCAATATCGGGCTGTTTGAACACCACGTGGCCGTGGATCTGATTACCGGGCGTCACGTCGGTGCCGGAAACGGCCGCTGCCTGGGTGCCTATGTATTCAACCGGAAATCGGGAAGGGTGAGCGTATTTCGCGCGCGCTTCACGGTCCTGGCTACCGGCGGGGCGGGCAAGGTCTACCTCTACACCAGCAATCCCGATATCTGCACCGGAGACGGCATCGCAATGGCCTGGCGCGCCGGCTGCCGGATTGCCAACATGGAGTTCATTCAGTTCCATCCGACCTGTCTGTTTCACGCGGCGGCAAAGTCGTTTCTGATTTCCGAGGCATTGCGCGGCGAAGGTGCGCACCTGCTGCTGCCGGATGGCGCGCGCTTCATGCCCCATTTTGACGCGCGCGCCGAGCTGGCGCCGCGCGATATCGTCGCGCGCGCCATCGATCATGAAATGAAGCGGCTCGGAAGCGAGTGCGTTTACCTGGACATCAGCCATCGGCCGGCGGATTTCATCATCGAGCACTTTCCCACCATCTACGCGCGCTGCCTGCAATACGGTTTTGACATCACCAGACAGCGCATCCCCGTGGTGCCCGCGGCTCATTACACCTGCGGCGGCGTGATGATCGATCTGCACGGCCGGGCGGATGTGGAATGCCTGTATGCCATTGGCGAGGTGTCCTGTTCGGGGCTGCACGGCGCGAATCGCATGGCCAGCAACTCGCTGCTGGAGTGTGTGGTATTCGGCAGCGCGGCCGCGGCCGATATCCGGGCGCGGATGGCGGGCGTTCCCCCGCCTCCTCCAGCGCCTGAGTGGGACGAGAGCCAGGTTTCGGATTCCGACGAGGAAGTCGTCGTCGCCCACAACTGGGAGGAAATCCGGCGCTTCATGTGGGATTACGTCGGGATCGTGCGTTCGAACAAGCGTCTGCAGCGCGCCCGCAACCGCGCGCGGCTGCTCCGGGCCGAGATCCAGGATTACTACGGAAACTTCCGGCTTACCAATGATCTGATCGAGCTGCGCAATCTGGCGGATGTGGCGGGGCTCATAGTCGAGTCGGCCTTCCTGCGCCGGGAGAGCCGCGGCTTGCACTATTCGCTGGATTATCCCGCCGCCGACCGGGGCACCCTGGCCCGGGATACCGTGCTCGGGCCGAAACTGCGTGACGGTCGGTCGCCTGACTGAAGCGTATCAGCGCAACAGCTCCAGCAGTTTCTGCTTGTCGAGGACGGTGACTCCGAGAGCATGCGCCCGCTCCAGCTTGGTGCCCGGGTTCAGGCCCGCGACCACATAATCGGTGCGTCCGGATACACTGCCGCTGACGCGGGCGCCGCGCGCCTCCAGCAATGCCCGCGCCGCATCGCGACTCATGCCCGAAAGCGTTCCGGTCAGCACAAAGATTTTTCCGTCCAATGCGCCGGGGCCGACCCCGTTGGCCGGCACCGGCCAGCGGATGCCCGCCGCGATTAACCGGCCGATGATCTCCCGATTGCGGCGATCCCGCATGAACTCATGGACACGGCCGGCCACCACCGGCCCGACATCCGGGACCTCGAGAAGCTGTTCGACCGTGGCATTCTGAACGCGATCCAGGCTGCCGAAATGCGCGGCCAGCGCCGCGGCCGTGGCCTCGCCCACATCGCGGATCCCGAGTGCGAACAAAAATCGCTCAAGTCTGGATTGTTTGCTGCGCTCCAGGGCAGCAAGGATGTTCTGCGCCGATTTCGGACCCATGCGGTCCAGCTCCGCCAGCGTGCCCGCCCCCAGCGAATACAGATCGGCGACGTTGCGCACCAGGCCGCGCTCGAACAACTGTTCCACGAGTTTGTCTCCCAGTTTGTCTATATCCATGGCGCGCCGGCCGGCAAAGTGCAGGATCGACTGGATCGCCTGTGCCGGGCAGTGCAATCCGCCGCCGCAGCGCGCCACCGCCTCGCCGGCGGTCCGCTCCACCGGGGAGCCGCACTCGGGACATGTGACCGGCATGACGAATGCCGGTGCGCCGGGCACCCGCAGTTCACCGACGACCCCCGTGATTTCGGGAATCACATCGCCGGCACGGCGCACGTTGACCGTGTCACCGGCACGCACGTCCTTGCGCAGCACCTCGCTTTCATTGTGCAGCGTGGCGTTGGTGACCGTGACGCCGCCGACCAGTACCGGCTCGAGCCTTGCCACCGGCGTCAACGCCCCGGTTCTTCCGACCTGCACTTCGATGGCAACTACGCGCGTGCGCGCTTCCTCCGGCGGGTACTTTGTGGCGATTGCCCAACGCGGCGCGCGCGTCACCGATCCGAGCTGCTCCTGTTCGCTGAACGAATCCACCTTGAATACGACACCGTCGATGTCGAATGGCAACTGCGCACGCCGTGATCCGATACGCCGGTAATAATCAATGCAGCCGTCCGCCCCGCTGACACGTTCCGCCAGCGGCGTGACCGGCATGCCGAGCTTCCGCAACCACGCCGGCAATTGCGACTGGCTGCGGCCGGGAGCGGCCTCGCTGCCCGCGCCGAGACCATAGGCGAGAAACGACAGCGGCCGGCCGGCGGTGATGCGCGCGTCCAGCTGGCGCAGGCTCCCCGCCGCGGCATTGCGCGGATTCGCAAAGGTCTTCCGCCCGGCCTCCGCCTGCGTGCGGTTGAGTCCTGCAAAGTCCGCCCTGCGGATGATGACTTCGCCGCGCACTTCGAGAATTGCAGGCGCCTGGTGCGAGCGCAGGCGCAACGGCACGCTGCGAATCGTGCGGATGTTCGCAGTGACGTCCTCGCCGGAGGACCCATCGCCGCGTGTGGCGGCCCGCTCAAGCTGCCCTTGCCGGTACACGATGCTGACCGCCAGACCGTCCAGTTTCAATTCGGCGGCATAGGTTACGTTTTCATGGCCAAGACGTTCGCTGACGCGCCGATCGAAAGCGCGCAGATCCTCTTCATCGAAGGCGTTTTCCAGCGACAGCATCGGCATCGGATGCGCGACCTCTGCAAATGCCGCGGCCGGTGCGGCGCCGACGCGCTGGGTCGGCGAATCTGCCGCGGCCAGTTCCGGCTGGGCACGCTCCAGCTCCTGAAGTTCGCGGAACAGCGCGTCGTATTCGGCATCCGAAATCGCCGGATCATCAAGGACGTAATAGCGGTAATTGTGTTCCTCGATCTCGCGGCGCAGGCGTTCGGCTCGGCGCACCGTCCGGGTGCCTTCGTGACGGGGGTTGCGCAATCACTTTTCTCCGGCACCGGCCTTCCGGCGCAGGGCGACAATTGCGGCCGCGTCCAACGGCCGGTGGTCGGGTCCATGGACCTTTCCGCCCAGGCTCACGGCAAGCACCTCTGCCGTGCGCAGCATCAGATCCAGCACCATGGCCGCATCCGACGCGGCCGGCAACGTCATGAACAGCGTCAGGCCCCGGATGCGCCCGGTTGCATCCGCGCGATCCAGCGTGCCCGGCTTCATCATGTCCGCCATGCTGAACAACGGTGCGCTGCCGCCGGCTCCCGGCATCTCGAATACCCGGCGGCTGCCGTGGATCAGGCCGGCGGACTCCGCGGCGGCAAACACCGCGGGAACGGCGAATGTCGTCTGCGCCGCGGTTTCCACGTGGATGGCAATGAAATCCGGCGCCCCGGGATCCGTGGACCTCGCGCCGCCGGTGTCGTTCCAATCGGGCCTGGGCCGGATGGGGGGCAGCGACAGTTCACGGCCGTCCGCGTCAGAATCGCCCGCGGCGATCCCGGCCGGATAGTCGCCGTCATCACTATCATCTGTCCGCCGGAGGATCATGCCGGCGCGGCGGGCCAGGCGTTCCCGGCGCAGCTCCACCAGCCAGATCACCGCCACCAGCGCCGCGCCGGCCGCCAGCAGGATCAGTCGCAGCTCATCCATGGGCGGATCTGAATACCAGGCGCCCGACGGAGCACAACTCCCGCCCCCGGGGCGGGAACTGCGCCGCACAGGGACGCTGCCCGATCATGTGCCTCAGGCGCTGGCGGCCATGCGCACGGCTTCATCCACGTCCACCGACACCAGACGGGACACGCCGGCCTCGTGCATGGTGACGCCCATCAACTGCTGCGCGATTTCCATGGTGATCTTGTTGTGGGTGATGAGTATGAACTGCACGTCCCGCGACATATCGGCGACCAGCTGGCTGAACCGGGCGGTATTCGAATCGTCGAGCGGGGCATCCACTTCATCCAGGATGCAGAACGGCGCCGGGTTCAGCTTGAATATCGAAAACACCAGCGCCACGGCGGTGAGCGCCTTTTCCCCGCCCGAAAGCAGATGGATGTTGCTGTTGCGTTTGCCGGGCGGGCGCGCCATTACCGTAACGCCGGTTTCCAGCAGATCCTCACCGATGAGTTCCAGGTAGGCATGCCCGCCTCCGAACAGTATCGGGAAGGTTTCCTTGAGATTCGCGTTCAGGCGATCGAAGGTCTCCTGAAACCGCGTGCGCGATTCCTTGTCTATTTTGCGGATGGCGCCCTCCAGGGTAGCCAGGGCCTCAGTCAAGTCAGAGTGTTGCCGGTCGAGGTATTCTTTTCGTTCGGCAAGCTGCCGGTGTTCGTCAATGGCGGCGAGGTTGATCGGACCCAGACGCTCGATGCGCCGCACCACCGACTCCAGCCGCTCGGTCCAGGCCTCGATGGAAGCTCCCGCCTCGAGTCCTGCAAGCAGTCCATGCGGTTCGTGCCCGGTGGCGGCGAGCTGCTCGACCACGGTCTGCACGCGAACCGTAATTTCCTGCGCCGCCATGCGCGCCGCCTCGAGCTCGTCACGCAATGACTGCACGATGCGTTCCTGGTCCGAGCGGCGGCGCTCGCCGTCGCGCAGGCCGCTGTCCGCCGCCTGCACCGCGTCCCGGTGCGCCGCCAGCTCGCGCTCCACCTGCACGCGTTCCGCAAGCCGTGTCTCCAGCAACGCGCGCAGTTCCGCCATGGGCGCGCGTGCCGCCTCTCTCGA
>JACORW010000040.1 GCA_016179185.1 Gammaproteobacteria bacterium
CTGTAACCGCCAGGCGCGGACAAATTCCACCGCTCGATCCTGTGCGTCGCCGCCCGCGAGCAGATGATCACTGACATCCACGATCACCGTGCCACTCACCGACTGATCCGACGCCAGTTCCTCCAGTACCGGGACAAAGCTGCTGCCGTCGATTGCAAGCTGGACCGGCTCCAGCCCCGTTTCGCGACGCAGCACATCGAGATCTGCTGCCAGTTGCATTCTTGACCCGCCGGTCAGAACCAGTGCCCGCGGGCCAAACCGGTTCACGCGGCTGCGCTGATCAATCCACAGTGCCGCGGTGTCGTCCAGCGTCGGCGCATATCCCCGGAGCGCGAGTCGCGCCTCCATGAACGCCGCGAACAGGAGAAACAGGACCAGCGCAGTAGCAAGAACTGCGCCCCATGGCCCATGCGGGACCGCGCGACTCAACGGCATCGGCTCAGAACTGGAAATAGATGAAGGCACGGGCGTCGCCTCCGGAGCAAAGGAAGATGCCGATGAGGCACAGGGCGAGCAGCCCTGTGCGCGCCACGGGAGCCAGCTGCGCAAACTGCGCGGCGAGCGGGCGATCACGGAACGCAATCTGCCAGCACAACGTCGCGACAATCGTCACGGCGCACGCAGCAAGGGAAACCAGGGAGATATGCGTCGCTCCCCCTGCACGCAGCAGCGCGGCCACAATCCCCGTCATGACCTCCGGGTGCGGCGCGCGAAACGGGATCCATGTCAACGTGATCAGGATGAAGGTCAGCACCGTCGCCAACACGTCGCGTTGCGCAGCGAGCGCCGGCGCATCGCGCCAGCGCCGCGCCAGCGCAAGATACAGGCCGTGCAGGCCGCCCCAGAGTACAAACATCCACGACGCACCGTGCAACAACCCGCCCAGCAACATCGTCAGCAGCAGATTGCGCGTTGTGCGCGCGCTACCCACCCGGTTTCCACCCAGCGAAATGTACAGGTAATCGCGCAGCCACGTGGACAGGCTGATATGCCAGCGCCGCCAGAACTCCACCGGGCTGCGCGCCGCGTACGGGTAACGGAAGTTGTCCGGAAATTCCAACCCGAAGCACAGCGCAAGACCGATGGCGCAGAGAGAGTAGCCGGCAAAGTCGTAATAGATCTGCCCCGAGAACCCGAACACAGCGGCCCAGGCATCCACGGCACCGTGGGCCGCCGGGTCCGCGTACACCGCGTCCACTATCGGGGCAAACACGGTGTCCGCGAGAACCGTTTTGCAGAACAGACCCATGCAGGTCAGCGCCAGGCCCCAGCCGATCTGATCGGCGCTGGCGCGGCGCGGGATCGCGAACTGTGGCAGCAGCATAGCGGCGCGGACGATGGGTCCGGCGACGAGGTGCGGAAAGAAACTCACGAACAGCGCGTAATCCAGCAACGGTGCATCGCCACGCACCCTGCCGCGATACACGTCAATCGTGTAGGACAGCGACGCGAAGGTGTAAAAGGAGATCCCCACCGGCAGCACAATGTCCGATACAGGCGGCGCGTAGACGACGCCCAGCCCCTGCAGCAGCAGGCGGAAGTTCTCCAGCAGGAAACCGCCGTACTTGAAAACTCCCAGCAGGCCCAGATTCGAAAGGAGACTGACGATCAGCCAGCGGCGGCGGCGCTCCGGCACCTCGCAGCGAAACATCCTGCGCGCCAGCCACCAGTCCAGCCCGGTGGAGAACAGCAGGATCAGCGCGTAGGGCGGGTGCCACGCCGCGTAGAACACGTAGCTGGCAGCCAGCAACCAGCATTTGCGCGCCGTCCACACCGGCAGCAGTTGATGCACGGAGAAAACGACCGCGAAGAAAACCAGGAAGGTCAGTGAATTGAACAACATGAGAGGCCGGCATTTTACCGGCAGTGGCACTGGAACGGCGTTGTACCAGTGCGCGCCGGGCAACGTGGCGCCGTGGCGTATCTTCAATGCGTATGGAGTTCCTCCTTTTCCGCGTGATCATGGCCGTGCGTATCACCTGGGCCGTGATGGTGGTCCTCGTCCTCTGATGCCTGTACGGCGTCTGAATTCGCACCGGTGTCGTGCGTATGACCGCCCGCCGCGGCGGCCGGCTCCTGTGCATGCGGTGAGTGCCCGTGCCCACGGTCTGCATGAGAATGAGCGTTGCGGACTTCCGTCATGGTTTTGTATTGCGCGGGAGACAACTCCGGAAGCCGGCGCACAAACGCCACCAGTCCCCAGATGCTGCGGTCGTCGTGGGTCGTGCCCCAGGCTGGCATTCCGGTGAGCTTGAGGCCGTGCTTGATGATCCAGAATTGGCGCGCCGCGGCCGTGCCGGCGTCTTCGCCGTCACCACCCCGCCCGGCTTCGGCCAGATTGGGCGGTCGTGGGTAGATGCCTGCGCGGATCTCGGTGTCGTCCATACCAGGCGCCAGGTGACACCCGCTGCACATGGCCGGGTAATGCTCCGCGCCCTCGGCAATCAGCCCGGGATCGTCAAGCGCCGGGACGTCAATGTCCTCGCTGCGGGCGGAAATGGATTTCTCGCGCAGGATCTCCATCAATGCGGCGGTCACCGGCCAATGGGGCCGATCGGCGCTGACGTCATACAGGCCGGAATAGATGAAGCCAGCGCCGGCCAGGACGCCGGCAACGGCCAGAAATGCAACAGCATTCAGCGGTTTCATGATCCACCCCCTGGATCAGGCCTTGCCCGATCGGCGAACGGGATTGCCGAAGTCCGGGTCCTTGCTCGCGAGCGATGCCACCGTGCCTTTGGGATTGCGATACCACCCTGGATCGCGATGCTCGCCCGGAGCAAGGTCATCCCGGACCTTGACCACGGTGAACATGCCGCCCATCTCGATGGGGCCAAACGGGCCGTCGCCGGTCATCATCGGCAGCGTGTTCGCCGGACCTGGCAGACCCGCCGCCACGTGATCACTGTGCTCGGACATGCCGGTCTGTCCCATCGCCATGTAACCCGGCAGCAGCCTGCGCAGCTCTTTTTCCACGCCGGACTGGTCCACACCCAGTGTGTTCGGAATGCCGTGCCCCATCGCGTTCATCGTGTGATGGGACATGTGGCAGTGCAGCGCCCAGTCCCCCGGCACCGCGGTGAACTCGATGTCGCGCATCTGGCCGACGCCGACGATCTCGGTGACCTCTCGGCGCCAGCGTGACTGCGGCCAGCGCCCGCCGTCGGAGCCGGTCACGTCGTATTCGACACCGTGCAGATGAATCGGATGATTCCACATGGACAGGTTGCCGATGCGCAGGCGCACACGCTCACCGGTGCGTGCCACGGGATGCTCGATGGCCGGAAACACTTTGCTGTTGAAGGTCCACAGATCGAACTCCTGCATGATGGACGGGTCCGGGCGATAGGTCCCGGGATGCAGCGCCCAGTTGTGCAGCAGGAAGGCGTAGTCCCGATCCACCGGCACTTCCTCGGGCTGCTTCGGATGAATGATGAACAGCCCCATCATGCCCACGGCGATCTGCACCATCTCGTCCGCGTGCGGGTGATACATGTGCGAGCCGTTCTGCCGGAGCGTGAATTCGTACACATAGGTTTCGCCCGGATTGATATGCGGCTGGCTGACTCCGCCGACACCATCCATGCCGCTGGGCAGGATCAGGCCGTGCCAGTGCATGCTGGTGCGCTCCAGCAGGCGGTTGGTGACGTAGATGCGGACCCGGTCTCCTTCCACGGCTTCAATCGTCGGCCCAGGCGTCGTGCCGTTGTAGCCCCAGCATTTCGCGCGGCAACCGGGCGCGAACTCGTGCTCCACCTCTTCGGCAACAAGATGGAATTCCTTGACTCCGTCACGCATCCGGTGCGGCAACGTCCAGCCGTTCAGCGTGCGCACCGGCACCGGGGCGCGCCTGGGCGATGCCGCTGCCGGCTTGTCAGCAACGGTTGATTCGCCCGCACGAGCCGGACGCAACATCGCTGCGACCGCAGCGACGCCGCCAAAACGAAACAAATCGAACAACATTCTGCGTGTGATCATGGCAATGTCCTCATTGATGGTGACCGTGGGCGTCGTTTCCAAGCGCTGCGTCGGGAACTACCGGCGGCGCCACATTGGCGGTACCGATGCGTCCATCGCTGGGCAGGGCCGCACCTACTGCGTGCTCCAGGTCCCCCCGCGCCAGCCAGTAATCCCGCACGGCCTCCAGCCAGGATTGGTAGGCGTCATATTCCTGCTGCCGGGCCAGGATAAGCTCGAACTGGCCCACCAACATGTAGTTCTGCATCTCCTGCATGCGCGCGACGACAGCCTCGCGTTGTGGGATCAATTCCCGCACGTGGCGCGCGGCACGGTTGCGCGCCGTGGTCATGCGGCCATAGGCTGCGGCGACCTCGGTGCCGATCTCCAGTTCGAGTTGCGCGACACCGGCTTCCGCCAGTTCCGCAAATCCCTGCGCGCGCAAAACACGATCCTGCCCCTGGTTGAACAGCGGCAGCTCCAGAGACAGCGTCGGGCCGATGAGTTGCGCACCGTCTGAATCACGCTCCCCTCCCACACCCAGCGCCAGGAACGGCAACCAGCGCCAACGCTGGACGAGATCGGCGGCAGCGACTGCGCCTTTTGCCTCATCGCGCCGGGCCTGGAGATCGAGACGCTGCGCCAGCGCCAGTGCCTGAAGGTTTGCAAAGGGTTCCTCATCCTCCACGGGGTTCGGCAGGCCCTCATGCAGTTTCCAGCCCTGCTCGTTGGCATGCAGACCCATCAGGCGATTGAGTTGCCCGCGCGCCAGCTCACTCTGCGCCTGTGCGGCATCGGCCGCGAGTGCGGCCTCCGTCGCAGCCGCCTGCTCCCGCGTGAGTTCAAGCTGACTTATGTTGCCGGCGTCGAAGAACCGCTGCGCGAGGTCCGCGGCGGTGCGCGCGGATTTGGCAACGATGCCGCGCATCGCCGCCACCTGTGCCGCGCTCGTGGCCTCGATGGCAGCGGCCTTGACGGAGAGCGCCAGGGAGCGGATGCGCTCGGCGACACGCGCCTTCTCCTGATCGAGCCTGCCGCGCGCCAGATGGCTGCGCGCCCGCAGCAGCAGGAGATTAGTGAAGTTCTGCACCAGGCCGTAGCCGAGCCGCATGCTTTCCCCGGCCGCATTGGTATCCAGCGCGGACAGGCTGAGTTCCGGATTGCTCAAGCGCCCGGCCTCGAGCACGTCTGCCTGGACAAGTCCAAGGCGCGCGTATTCCATGCGCACTTCCGGATTGCGCAGCAGTGCAATGCCGACCGCGCGTTCCGGTGTCAGCAGCGCATTGAGCAGGGACGTGATATCCGCATCGCCCGTCGCACCGTCCAGCGACACCGCGGGCGCGCCGCGCTCGTTCAACAGGGCCTGCACTTCCGCCACGCCGCGATCCGCGGGCGCGCTCGCGCAGGCAGATATTGTTCCGGCTGCCGCCAGGGCCAGCCAAAGATATACACGTGACATGTCGCACCCCCCAAAAGCCACCATGACGGAGCGCCGGCGGCGCTCCGGGCCACACTCAGGTGTCAGAGCGATGCGATGGGAGGTCGAAGCAGAGGGTGTGCAGTGGTCTGTTGTGCGGCGTCGCGGGCCGCTGCGGAAAGCGTCGCGTCCGCGTTCAGTGACATGAAGGATTCCGGCAGCGGGACCGTTGTGTTGTGACAAACATGATTGCAGTTGCCGGTGCAGGCGCAGCCGCAATCGCAACCGGCGCCGATGCCGGCAATTGCATCAGACTGATCTGCGCCGGCGACAGGCATGCCGTGGCCGGCATGAGGGCCTGTACCACTGGCCGCTTCAGCAGCTTCACCGGCGTGGCGGCAGGCGCCTATCGCGGCCGTGCCGCCAATGACGGTCATTACCCAGACCAGCAGAACGGCGATACGGCGGCGGCTCAGCAATGACATGGCTTTTAGTGTAGCCCAGCATCAATTTCTGCGCCAAAATTACTCCCAATGATGTCTGCCGAACAGGGCATCCGCGCAACACTGGCCAGGATCGACGCTGCATGGCGAAACAAGCAGTTCGATGGCCTGGATGAGTGCTTTCACGAACGCGCCACGATCGTGAGGCCGGGATATGTGGTGCATGCATGCGGCCGGGACAAGTGCGCCGAGAGTTATCGGGAGTTCGCGACTAACGAGGGCGGGCCACGGAAGGAACAGGGGACTGATCAGCTCATCCTGCAGCAATGCCAGGAGGGCTGGCAAGTGGTGTGGCGGTACATCCACTTCCAGCCGGCAGAGTGAAGAATGATCTTATGCGCGCAGTCCGTTACGCCCTTACCTCACCCCGCTGCTAGTCCTGGGTCGGGACGGGTCGCGGCTTGTTGAGGAAGCGCTTTGCCTCCTTGCTCTCAACATCCATCGCCGTTCGGGTGCGACAGACTTCCTTTTTTATCCTGGTGCCGACCACGGCTTCCATTCTGCACACGACTTCCTGGTTCGGATCGTCTACCCCGGCGTTGTAACCCTCGGCGGCCTGACTGAGTTCCGCCTCGCCGCCCTGCTGGGGATCGGGGCGCGTGTTGGCCGTGCAGGCGGCCAGCATCAACACTGCAATCGCTGCCACTGGTGGTTTTGTGTTCATGAACTCATCCTTTCCGGAACACCGGTTGTGAGGGGATCAATGAGGGTGTGGCTGGCCGGCGCAGCCTGGGTGCCATGACAGGCGCCGCAAGCATGCCGGACCCGGCGCAATTATACACAGCTTGTTCCGGTTGTTGCTGGTGTTGGCAAAATCGCGGGCTACGCGCCCGTCGGCGCCCGGATGGTCCGGATGCCGTCGGCGAAGTTCCGGCTGCAGACTTCCATGCCGCCGAGCCAGTGGGAGTAATCCTTCGCCTTGCCCACGATCACGTGGACCACGTCCTCCTCCCGTTGCAACGTGCCCTGCACCAGTAGCAACTGTCCCTGCAGCAACGGCTGCCGCTGGCGTTCGAGCACCTTCGGCCAGACGATCAGGTTGACGGAACCGGTCTCGTCCTCCAGGGTCATGAACATCACGCCGGAGGCGGTATCCGGGCGCTGGCGGCAGACGATGAGGCCGGCGACCTTGATCAGAGAAAATGGGGTCGGAGTCAATTTCCCTGCCCCCCGGTTCCACGGCTTTTTCGAATCCCATAGGGAAATTGACTCCGACCCCATTTTTTCCAGGTCCACGGCCCGGTACACGCGCAGCGCCTCGAACCGCGGCCGCAGCAACGCCACGGGATGATCTTTCAATGACAGCCCCGTGCTGTTGTAGTCCGCGATGACGTCTTCCATCTCACCGGGCCGACCCAGCAGCGGCGTGGCCTCGTTGAAATGCAGTGCCGGGAATAACGGCGGACGCGGTTCGACACCGGCCGCCTGCCAGTGGGCCTGGTAGCGGTTTCCGGCGAAGCATTGCAGTGCGTCGGCCGCCGCAAGCGCGCTCACCGCACCGCGATCCAGATCACAGCGCTCCACCATCTGCTGCAATGATGCAAACGGTGCGCGCGTCCGTTCCGCGACGATGTGTTCGGCGTCGCCCTGGCTCAGCCCCTTGACCATGCGGAAGCCGAGGCGCAAGGCAGGCTGCTTTGTTGGCCGGTTGAAGCGATCCACAGGATGTGGGAAATGTCGCGAGAGGACAGGATGGCCGGAGTGACCGGCCCCACAAAACCCAGGCACTTGTGGGGCCGGCTTTAGCCGGCCATCCATTTCCAGCCGGCAATCCCACTCGCTGTGCCGCA
>JACORW010000041.1 GCA_016179185.1 Gammaproteobacteria bacterium
AAGGAGCGGCGGCACCAGGCGATCGATAAACCGGCCGATCCCGAGCTGGGGTCCGAGGTAATGCGTGATCAGAGCAAGCCGCATGTCAGTCCTGCAGAAAAGACACCGTCGGACAAGGATTGCGCAGGGTCACTTCCGTCGTGGGAGGAGGCCCAATATTCCAAATTCACCATGAAATCGGAACGAGAATGAGCTAGGCTACGCCGACAGGAAGCTTCACGCATCCAATTTCATTCGGTATCTTGCTAAAACCAGTTCTCGAGTTACCTTAGATTGACCTCATGATGATAGGTGTCGAGAAAGCCCGCACCACCGGGCTTTTAGATCACCTGGCACGGTCACTCCGGGCCGTGACTCATCAGCAGAAAAAATGGCGTACTTCTCGTCCGACTTCGAGTTCGATCGGGCATGGGATCACGCCGTCAGGAAGTACTTTCCTGGCGATGGCTACGATGACGGTCCTGCAGACACGCTGGTCGTCGCCAAGGACGTCATGCTGACCTACCGGAAGACAGCCATGGAGTGGCTCAGACGGCGGTGCCCATCCGTCAAATGTGTTGTTCTGCTCAGGGACCCGGCCACGCGGGCCTATTCCCCTTTTCATCACGCCGGTCTGAAGGGCGTGGAGACCTGCGAGACCTTCGAAGCGGCGCTACAGCTTGAGGAGAGACGTGCCCGGGAAGACCCGGACTACTGGGAATCGACACTGTATTTGCGCAACGATGCGCCCGATCCTGCCGGAGTTCATCGTGCCGACGGGAGGCGTCGAGGCGCTGCGCCGCAAGGTCAACGAGTTCCTCCGCGGGAACCCGCGGCTGCCGCCGCCCGGAGAGGCTCGTCGAGTACGTGATCGAGCGGTTTGACGCGTCGGTGATCCTGCCGAGCCTGTTCGAGCTCCTGGAAGGTTCCGGGTGATCGCGTACGTGACCAGCCTGATTCGGTACGAGTCGTACGGTTGGGTGTACAAGGTCGATCTCGACCAGAAGCGCGTCCTGAAGCGGGCGCGCATCCATACGAGCAGCCATACTAGCAGCGCCGTGGCGGTGCACGGCGGACCTCACGGTCTAGCCTGGGCGGATGACCTGCTGGTGACCGTCACGTTCAGCGATCTGGTATTCCTCGACCGCGAGCTCAACGAGGTGCGGCGCCACTCTCACCCGTATCTGGCGGACGGGCACGGGTTGTGCTCCTACGGCGACCATATCTGGGTCAGCTCGTGCAGCAATGACGCGATCCTCCGCTTCTCCGTCGGCGGCGAGATGCTGGAGTATCGCTTCCTGGAGGAGGAAGAGGGTCTGATGGGCTTCTTCGGCCATCCGACCCGCCGCATCGATCGCGACTACGACTACCGCTGGCGGATGCGGCCATACAAGGAGCATCTCTTCCACGTGAACCATGTGCAGGAGACCGACGAGGCGCTGTACCTCTCGCTCAACAAGCAGGCGGTGATCTGGGACCTCAAGAGCAACACGCCCGCCTGCACGACCCGCGCGACCCAGATTCATGACGGCCAGTTGGGATCGGGAGGGCGCTACCTGCTCAACGATACCGGCGGAGAGAGTTTGATGGTCTCCTCCGGTGAGGGGAAGCTGCTGTCGAAGACGCCGGTCGACATCCGAACGCACCTCAGCGATGGGGCGCTGAAGCGGATACGGGCCAGCCTGCCCCCGTTCTGGCCGCGCGTCCTCGCCCGCATCCCGCTCGTCCGCAGCATCGGCCCCGAGCCCCGGCGCTGCCGAATCAACTGGGTCCGGGGCCTTTGCGAGGGCCGCGACGGGTCGGTGTGGATCGGCAGCTCCCCCGCCTCGATCCTGCGAGTCGATCCGGCCGCGCAGCGGGTGACCGACTGCATGATCCTCTCCGAGAACGTCTACGAGGGCGTCTTTGGGATCATGCTCGGCGAGTCAGCGCCCACAGCGGCTCCTCCCGTCCCAGGATCACTCGAAGCCGGTCGAGATCCTCGCGGACCTCGTCGATGATGTAGCGCACCGTCTCCGGGGAGGACGGCTCCGGCGGCGGCGTCTCGGGGAGAAGCGCCCGGCCAGAACCGCTCGCGGAGTCCCCGCGCTAAGCACCGGGCGCAGGAGCCGGCGGTAGAGCGGGTTGTTCTGCACGGTGGACCATTGCCCGCAGACGACGCGGACGCCCTCGCTGGGGTTGTACACCTTGTAGGCCCGGATACGGTCCGGGTGCGGCTCGATACCCGTCGAAACGAATTCTAAGTCCGTTTGCCTGACTCGTTCACTGAAGCGCCCCTGGTTCTCCAGAAACTCGGTTGTTTGAGGCAAGCCGCCATGGCCGACCCGTTCCCGTTGATGATACGCCCGCTCAAACTCGGCGGCGCGATGTTGCCCGATGTGCTCCAGCAAAATTGCGCAAACGCCATTGCACAGAAACTGGCCCAGACGACTGAACGTGCGGACGCTGAAATCGCCACGGTACTTCGTGATCAGACGACGAAAGGTGTGCCATGGGGCGAGTTGAATGACTTGGGCGAATACGAGCTTGCCAGTGTGCATAGGAGCCTCCCGGGACAATCCCGGCAGGCTGCCAAATCCGACAATTAGATTTCAAATCGTTAAAACCTCGACAAAGCCATGGAGTTGAGAAGCGCGGATTGCGCCGCGCTGCGGACGTGCGGAATTGTGTGCCGGCGATTCAAGCGATATCCGGGACGATATGATAAGTCAGCGGGATGGTGGTGCCGGCTGGCAATTTGCTCCGATGCCAGGGCAGGACCATCGGGTTTGACAACCACGCCAGCGCGCCGATGCCGCGTCGCCGGCACAGGGGTCCCAGCGCCGATGCCACCCAGGCATAACGGTGACCCGGCGAATAGTCGAGAGGCGGTACGGCAATCAGCT
>JACORW010000012.1 GCA_016179185.1 Gammaproteobacteria bacterium
GACGTTGACGAAACCGAGCCCGCGCGCAATCCGGCCAAGTTCGGCAAATTCCTCCGGCGCCGCAAACCGCTCCACGCGCAGGTGATAACGGCTCGGCTGCAGGTACTGGCCGATGGTCAACATGTCGCAGTCGTGGGCACGGAGATCGCGCAACACCTGCCGCACCTCGTCCGGCTCCTCGCCAACGCCGAGCATCAGTCCCGACTTCGTGGGCACCTGCGGGTGCGCCGCCTTGAACCTGCGCAGCAACTGCAGCGACCAGGCGTAATCGGCCCCGGGGCGTACCTTGCGATACAGGCGCGGCACCGTCTCAAGATTGTGATTGAAGACATCCGGCAGCGCAGCGTCCAGGGCGGCGAGCGCCCTGTCCATGCGACCGCGAAAATCCGGCGTCAGGATTTCGATGCGAATGCCGGGGACGCGGGCGCGCACGGCGGCCACGCAACGGGCAAAGTGCGCGGCGCCGCCATCGCGGAGATCATCGCGATCCACCGAGGTCACGACCACGTAACGCAACTGCATCAATGACACGGCCTGCGCCAGATGCTCCGGCTCGCTGTCATCCAGTGGGCCGGGCCGGCCATGGGCCACGTCGCAGAACGGGCAGCGCCGCGTGCAAAACGCGCCCATGATCATGAACGTCGCGGTGCCATGGGCGAAACACTCGCCCAGGTTCGGGCACGACGCCTCTTCGCATACCGTATGAAGACTGTGTTCCCTGAGCAGGCGTTTGAGTTCCAGCACGCGCGGGGCGGTCGGCGCCCGGCCCCGGATCCATTCCGGCTTGCGCGGCAGCGGGCCGACCTGCGGTTCGACCTTGATGGGGATGCGCGCGGTCTTCAATTCGCCGCGCTGCGCCCGCGTCGGCCGATTGCCTGGTTCAGCCATGCATTGCCCCCGCTTGAGCGGCCGGCGCGCGCCGGGACCGGCGCAGCGACGGTACGGTGTCCACAGTCGCCGCAGCCAGCAAGCGACACAGCGTCGGCAACAGGCGCGCGGCGAATTCGTCGCAGTTCATGCCGACGCCCAGGTCGGCGAGGCGCGTTACCGGCAGCCCCGGATGACCGCAGGGATTGATGCCGGCAAACGGGGCAAGGTCCCCGTCCACGTTCGCCGCCAGGCCGTGATAGCTGCAACATTTGCGCACGCGCAGTCCGAGCGCCGCGAGTTTGCGCCCGGCCACATAAACACCGGGCGCGCCACCGTTGCGATGGGCCGCGATTCCCAACTCCGCCACGGTGTCAATGACGGCCTGTTCCAGCAATGACACCAATGCGCGCACGGCCAGCTTGCGGCGCTTCAGATCGAGCAGCGTGTAGATAACGAGTTGTCCCGGGCCATGATAGGTCACCTGTCCGCCGCGATCCGCGCGCACGACGGGGATCGCCCCCGCATTCAGGACGTGTTCCGGTTTCCCGCCCATTCCCAGCGTGTATACCGGCTCGTGCTGCAGCACCCAGATTTCGTCCGGCGCGCCGGGGCCGCGGACGTCCGTGAAAGCGCGCATGGAGTCGTATACCGGCGTATACGGACACAAGCCGGGAAGCTGGCGGATATGCAATGCGTCCGGCATCAATTCAAAAGGCCAGCAATATGCGATCATTCCGGGTCAATTCCCGGTAAATATCATCGAGCTGCACCCTGCTCTGCGCCTCCACGGTCACCGTCACGGACATGTATTTCCTCCGGCGGCTGTGTCGAGTCCGCACCGCGCCTTCAGTCAAATCGGGGGAATGGCGGCGAATCAGCGCTACCACCAGCGCGTCAAAATCATCCGCCGCCAGACCCATGACTTTGATGGGAAACGAGCAGGGGAAAATAAGCGCGGAATCCTCTTTGGCGGTCAAATCTATCCGGGTGAGTTCAGATTCTTGCCGGAACAGCGTAACATAACGGGCCGGAATTCAGGCGGTTCGCGCCGGACCCGTAAAACCACCCAATCACCCAGGTTCAGTCCATGAAACAAGCATTTGCCGCAGCGGTTTTCGTCATTTCCAGTATTGCAGCGACTGCCGCCTTTGCCCAGGAGGCTGCCAATTCGGCATCGGGTGAGGTCATGCAGAAATGCAAGTACCCGGTGCGCCCGGAAATCCCCAACGGCCGCACCGCCACCGAGGACGAGATGATAGGCACGCAGAGGTCACTGAAGGATTACCTGTCCCAGGGCGACGGCTATCTGGCCTGCCTGGACCGGATCAGTCAGGGTTGGGGGGAGACTACCACCGAGGAGCAGAAGGCGGTCATCGTGATCTTCCACAACCGGATGGTGGACGAGATGCAGGCCACGGCCGATCTGTTCAATCAGGCGGTACGCGCATTCAAGGGCAAGCGAGGTTCATAAATGGCAACCACACCCAAAGACATCGCGTTCCTGCGCAAGGTCCCGCTGTTCAGCTCGCTGTCGGATGCCGAACTGAGGGCCATTCTTGCCTCACCTGCCAACAAGATCCAGGAATTCCCACCGAAACAGATCATCATCCGCGAAATGGAAATAGCCGACGCCATGTACGTCGTACTTGAAGGCATGGTGGATGTTTCGCTGCGGGCCTCGGATAATTTCGGGCGCGATGTCGTCATCGCAACGCTCAGGGCCGGCGATTTCTTCGGCGAACAGGCGTTGGCCGACAATACCACGACCGGGCGCCGTAGCGCGTCCGTGCGGGCGGTCACTGCCGCAAAACTGTTTCGAATCGACCGGCAGCACGTGCGGCTCGGCGTCAAGTCCGCCGCTGCCGCCGAAGATGCGACCGTCACTGCCGTCGCTGGCGCACCCCAGGACAAGGAAGTGCGCGCACTGTTGAAAAGCATGCGGCTGTTCCAGAGCCTCACTGAGGACGAAATGTTGAACGTGGGCAGCTGGGCGCAGGTGGTGTCCGTCGGTCCAGGAGAGTTTGTCCTGAAGGAATCGGAACGCGGCGACTGCATGTACGCCATTCTTGGCGGCACGGTGGAGATCTTCACGCACGACAGCGACGGCAAGATTTGCATTCTTGCGGAGCTGCAACGCGGCAACTATTTCGGCGAGCAGGCCCTGCTGCCCGGGAGTTCAGGACAGCGCAGCGCCTATGCCCGCACCAACGGCGTCGCGCAGTTGGTGCGCATACCGAAGGAATATTTCCGCCTGGTGCTGAACCGCGACAGTGAAGTGGCCCGTAACCTGCTCAAGATCGGCCAGGTGCAGCGCATCAGGAAGGTACAGGTACAAAAGGGAGATTGAGCGGCCCGCCATCTGCGGCTCACGCGACGCCAGCGCCACGTCAGCCGCTTCCCGCGCCGCCGATCCCGTCGGCGCACGGCAACAGCTACGATGAACGCACTGGAGATCGAGGGACTGGAAAAGGTCTATGCCAACGGCACGCGTGCGCTGCACGGCATAGATCTTGTGGTGGAGTCCGGGGACTTCTTCGCATTGCTGGGCCCCAACGGTGCCGGCAAGTCCACAACCATCGGCATCATCTCCTCGCTGGTACGCAAGACCGCCGGCACCATTCGGGTCTTCGGCCATGACCTGACCCGGCAGTGGTTCGAGGCGCGCCTGTCATTGGGTATCGTGCCCCAGGAGATCAACTTCTCGCAGTTCGAGACCGGCCTGGAAATCGTCGTCAATCAGGCCGGTTACTACGGACTGCGCCGGCGCCTGGCCATGGAACGCGCGGAAAAATATCTGGGCCTGCTGGGGCTGTGGGAACGCCGCAATGACCCCTCGCGCACGCTTTCCGGCGGTTACAAGCGCCGGCTGATGATCGCCCGGGCGCTGATGCATGAACCAAGGCTCCTGATTCTGGACGAACCCACCGCCGGCGTGGACGTCGAATTGCGCCGCTCCATGTGGACGTTTCTCCAGGACATCAATCGCGGCGGCACGACCATCGTGCTGACCACCCATTACCTGGAGGAGGCCGAGAGTCTGTGCCGACACCTGGCCATCATTGACGAGGGCCGCATCATCGAGCGCACGTCAATCAAGAAACTTCTGGCAACGCTGCCCACGGAGACCTTTGTGCTCGATCTCGATGCAACGCTGGATACATTGCCGGACCTGCCCCACTACGCCTTGCGTCTGCGAGACCCCAGCACGCTGGAGGTGGAGATGACGCGCGGCCAGGACATGAACGACCTGTTCGTCCGGCTGACACAGTCCAACGTCCGCATCCGCAGCATGCGCAACAAGTCCAACCGGCTGGAAGAACTGTTCCTGCGCCTGGTGAACCGCAATCCAGAATTGACGAATGACAATGGACAGGCGTGAAGTCCTGCTGGTGGCCTTCGCCACAATCGTGCGCAAGGAAGTGACCCGGTTTGTGCGCATCTGGCCGCAGACCATCCTGCCGCCGGCCGTCAGCATGACCCTGTACTTCGTCATCTTCGGCAATTTGATCGGCGCGCGCGTCGGCCAGATGGGCGGCTTCAGCTACATTGACTTCATCGCCCCGGGGCTGATCATGATGTCGGTGATGAACAATGCCTACGCCAATGTCGTATCTTCGTTTTTCGGCGCCAAATTCCAGCATCATATCGAGGAGATGCTGGTGGCGCCGATGCCGAACTGGGTGATCCTGGCCGGCTATGTCACCGGCGGCGTTCTGCGCGGGCTGGCGGTCGGGATAGTGGTGACCGTCATCGCGATGTTTTTCACGCAATTGCGGGTCAGCAGCGCGGCGGCCGTGGCCGGCATCCTGATGCTGACCACCGTGCTGTTTTCCCTGGGCGGACTGGTGAACGCGATATACGCGAAAAAGTTCGATGACATCTCGATCATCCCGACCTTTGTTCTGACGCCGCTGATCTATCTGGGCGGCGTGTTCTATTCCATAGACCTGCTACCCCGGCTCTGGAGAGCCGTCTCCTATGCGAATCCCATCGTATACATGGTGGACACGTTTCGCTTCGGCCTGCTGGGCGCCGCGCACGTGCACGTGGGCACCGCGTTTGCCGTTGTGTCGCTGTTCGTGCTGGCACTGGGCGCCTATGCCCTGTGGCTGCTGGAGAATGGCACCGGCATCAAGTCCTGAGCGGCCGGCAGGAAGCCGGCCCCACAGGATCTTCCCCCAGGCAAACTCTGAACAAGCCCATCCTCGGCTTGTCAGACCTTGCCCTTGAGCCGGTCGCAGACCACGCGCGTGAATTCCTTCGTGCCGAGCTTGCCGCCGATGTCACGGGTGCATTCGCCGTCGGCGATGGCGGACAGGATGGCCAGCCGCAGTTCGTGCCCCAGGTCGTATCGATCTATGTGATCCAGCAGCATGCCGAACGCAAGCAGGATCGCGGTCGGATTGCACTTGTTCTGGCCGGCGATGTCCGGAGCCGTGCCGCCCGCGGGGTCGAACATCGCGATGTCCACGGCGTCGGCGTCGGTGAAGCTGTAATTGCCGCTGGCGCCGGTGCCGATGCTGCCGATCAGTCCGCTGGCCATGTCGGAGAGAAAGTCTCCATACTCGTTCAGCACCAGCACCACCTGGTAGTCCTCCGGCTTGAGGATGATCTTCGCCAACAGCGCGTCAAACAGCTCGACCCGATGGCGGACGTCGGGGAAAGACTTGTGCATGTCGGCCACGACCGCCTCGAACAGGCCGTCGGTGGCGCGCTGTATCGTGTGTTTCGATGAAGAGGTGACGTTGAGTTTCTTCTGGCGCGCGAAGTCGAATGCAAAACGCGCGGCCTGACGGCAGGGATCCCGTTCCACGATGCGGATCGAAACCGCCGCGTCCTTGCCGATCATCCGGCCCGGGTCGTCGTAGGTGCCGCCCGTGGCAACGCGCACGATGTATAAAAACACCTGCTCCGTGAAATTGGACTTGATGCCCTTGATGGATATCACCGGGCGCAGGATGACGCTGAAACTGCACATGCGCCGGATGATGCCGTTCGGGCTGGAGGTCCTGGTCACCGTGGGATACTTGATCGCCAGCTTGTGCTCCTTCATGGAGGCCGCCACCTTGTTGAACAGATCGCGATCCCCCGACTCCCGGTTTTCCAGCGACAGGTCAAACGGGATCATCCTGAACTTCACCGGCATCACATCCATCACCGCGTACAGCGACTCCCGCAATTCCGGCCCGATACCGTCTCCCAGCAGTTCTGCTACGGCTATTTCTTTCATGGCGGCACTCCCCCCATCGAAAAACCGTTCACACCCGGTCCAGTTCACCCTCATACCGGCAGCCGCTGGTGCAGGTCTCGCCGACATGGATCGCGGCAAGCCCCGGCAACACCGGTTTCAGCCGCACCCAGATCCAGCGCGCCAGCATTTCACTGGTGGGGCTCTCGAGTCCGGTGATTTCGTTCAGATAACGATGATCCAGTTGCTCGAACAGCGGATTGACCGTCGCGGCAATGTCGGCGAAATCCATTATCCAGCCAGATTGCTCATCCGGCACGCCTTCAACATGCACGCCGATACGGAATGAGTGACCGTGCAACCGCCGGCACTTGTGCCCGTCGGGCGCGTTCGGCAACCGGTGCGCGGCCTCGATGCGGAATTCCCGGTAAATGCGCATGTACGCGGCAAGTTTATCAGTTCGATGCGGAAAGCGTTTCGCAAAGGCTGGTCAACCCGACGCCCGCGCCGGTGCGGGCTGCGCGACCGGCATGGCGCCCAGCCGCTGTTTGAACTCCTGATAAACACAATCCGCGGCGCGCCAGACGGGGCCCGGCCGCCCCGCGCCGACCGGTTTGCCGTCCAGCCGCGTCACCGGGGCGATGCCCATGGTCGAACTGGTTAGCCAGATCTCGTCCGCTGCGAACAGCTCCGGTTCACGCACCTCGGCCTCGAGGCACGGAATGTTCGCGCCGCGCAGCAACTCGATGACAAGGTCCCGGGTCACACCGGGCAGAATGAAGTTGCATTTCGGCGGCGTGCGCACCTCGCCTTTGCGGACGACGAATACGTTGCTCGCGGCGCCCTCGGTCAGGTAACCGTCGCGCAGCAGGATGGTCTCCACGGATCCATCGACGCGCTGCGCATGTTCCCGCAGCAGGATGCCGGGCAGCAGACTGATGGCCTTGATGTCGCAGCGCTGCCAGCGGATGTCCGCATGCGTGACAACGGAAAGGCCCGTGTCATGGACCCGCTCCGGGATCGGGTTGCACATGGCGAACACCGTGGGCGTCAGCGGCGCACGGCTGACGTGCTCGCGCGGCGCGACTCCGCGTGTCACATGCAGGTAGATGGAACGATCCCGGCCGCCCGGATTGCGTTCCAGCAGTCCTTCGATGATGCCGCGCCACTCGGCGTCGGTGTGCGGCGACTCCATGTAGATTGCCGCCAGGCTCTGGCGCAACCGGAGCAGATGTTCCGCGAGGCGCAGGATGTGGTTGCCGAACACCGGGATGACCTCATACACGCCATCCCCGAAAATGAAGCCGCGGTCGAGTACCGGCACGGCCGCCTCCGCGGCAGGCAGAAATCTACCGTTGAGCCAGACAGTTTCCATGACGGATGACGGCCCGCCGTGATCACTCGAACAGCAGGCGCAGGTCGTCGGCGACCCTGCCCAGCAATCCTGCCGAGTCCACGCCATCCAGCGCAATCAGAGGCCGCGCGGCCAGCTCCTTGCCGTTCAGCCGGACGCTCAACGTGCCGACCGCGGCGTGTCTTTTCACCGGCGCCACGATACGCGGTTCAAGGATCGGCAGCTTTTCCAGTTGCGGCTCCGCGCCCCGGGGGATCGCAAGCCGCAGATCGGCGAGCAGACCCACCGTGACTCCCTCCGCCACACCCTTCCATACCTTCCCCGTAGTCAGCGGTTGCAGACCCCTTACGACGGTCCTGCTCTCATAGAACCGGAACGCGTAATTCATCAGCGCGGTGGTCGCGTTCGCGCGCGCCTCCGGGCCGGCCGTTCCCATGACCACGGAGATGAGGCGCATGCCGTCACGCGCGCCGGAGGCGACCAGGCAGTATCCGGCGGATTCGGTGTGCCCGGTCTTGATCCCGTCAATGCTGCTGTCGGTCCATAACAGATCGTTGCGATTGCGTTGCCTGATCCCGTTGAACACGAATTCCTTCTCCGCGTGGACTCGGTAGCCCTCCGGGAAGTCCCGGAACAGCGCGCTGCCGAGGATCGCCAGGTCCCTGGCCGTCGTATAGTGTTCCGGTTCGGGCCAGCCTGTGCTGTTCCGGTAGTTTGTACCGTTCATGCCCAGGCGCTGGGCGTGTTCGTTCATCATCGCCGCGAACGCTTCCTCGCTTCCTGCCACGTGTTCCGCCAGCGCCACGCTGGCATCGTTGCCCGACTGGATGATGACGCCGCGCATCAGATCCCGGACCGTTACTTCCTTGTTTACCTCGACGAACATTTTTGGTCCCTCCATGCGCCACGCCTTCTCGCTGATGCGCACCGGATCATCCGGCCCGATCTTGCCGGCCGCCAGTTCATTCTCCACCACGTACGCGGTCATCATCTTGGTGAGACTGGCGGGCTCCACGCGGGCATCGATCTGATGTTCGACGAGTATCCGGCCGCTGTCATGGTCCTGCACCAGGTACGCCGATGCGGCCACGGCGGGCGCAGCGGGCACTATAATCGGGGCCGCCGGCGCGGCCGGTGCCGCCAACACCGGAGTAATTGCGGTGGCCAGCGCGCATGCAATCAGCTCGCGAAGCCGTTTCGAGTTTCCGTTCAATCTTCCTCCAAAGGGTTTGCCGCCTTGTTTCGCAACAGAGCGATGCATCGGCCGGCTAATCCGTTACTATCGAATGCTCGTTGACACCCAGCGCGCCAAGGCGGGCAACGAGGTTGTCGGCGATCTCGACGTCGTCGAGTGGTCCGATGCGCACACGATACAGGGTCCGGCCGTCCACCAGCGCCGCGGAAACCGACAGCAGAATGTCCCCTGCGGCGGCGAGCCGGTCGCGCAAAGCTTCGGCGTTCGCCCGCGACACAAACGCGCCGACCTGGATGAAAAACGCGCCTGGATTGCCGCCGGCCACAGGGGGATCCGGGACCGCTGCCGCCACGGCGTCGTCCGCGGTTGCGTCCAGCGCGCGCACTTCCACGACGCCGGTGCCGGCCGTCAGTATATCGAGCTTGGCGGCAGCCGTGTATGACAGGTCAATGATGCGATTGCCGTGAAACGGACCGCGATCATTCACCCGCAGGATCACGTGCCTCGCGTTCCTGAGGTTGGTCACGCGGACGTAGGTGGGCAACGGCAGCGTCTTGTGGGCGGCGGTCATCGCGTACATGTCGTAGGTCTCGCCGCTGGAGGTGCGCCGGCCGTGGAACTGTTCGCCGTACCAGGAGGCAATGCCCTTCTCCACGTAACCGTCGGCGTCCCGCATCACGACATAGCGCGTGCCATTGACCACGTAGGACTCGGGATTTCCGTATTTGCTGCGCGGCTCCGATTTCGGAACCGCGTCCGGAATGTGATCGGTGTTCACCGTCCCGGGGCGTGGGCCACCGTCGCGCTGCACGACAAACGAACACGCCGATGCCAGTGCCGCACCCGTCAACAACAGGCAGATCGCGAAGTTCCGGTCAGGCATCCGGCTTCCCTTTCAACTCCGCAGCAACGGCGCTCTCCCGCGCCCGGCGGATCTCGTCGGCCAGCTGATACACGGCCATCGCGTAATGAACCGAATGGTTGTAGCGCGTGATCACATAGAAATTCCAGAACCCGAGCCAGTGTTCGCGGCCCGATTCGAGTTCCAGCGCCAGCAATTTGCTTTTTGCGCCGGGCGGAATCGGAAGCGGGGGCGCCAATCCGTTTTCCGACAGTTGCTCAACAGTCAGCCGCGGCTCCAGATCGCCGGAAAGCAGCGTATCCGCGGGCGTGATCCCGGCCGGAAGCGGGAGCGCCACCAGGCCGCCGCTGAGCCAGCCATGCTCCTTGAAATAATTGCCCACGCTGCCGATGGCGTCGGCATGATCCCCCCAGATGTCCTTGCGCCCGTCGCCGTCGAAATCCACGGCAAAACGCCGGTAGCTGCTGGGGATGAACTGCGGCGTGCCCATCGCGCCCGCATAGGAACCTCGGACGGACAACAGGTTCAGTTCCTGTTCACGCGCGAGCAGCAGGAACTGCTCCAGCTCGCCGCGGAAAAAAGGCGCCCGCTTCGGATAGTCAAACGCCAGCGTTGCCAGCGCATCCAGCACCCGGTACTTGCCGGCGTTGCGGCCGTAGCGCGTTTCCACGCCGATTATGGCCACGATGATTTCCGCGGGCACGCCGTAAGTGTCGCTGGCCAGGCGCAGGAATTCATCATGATCATGCCAGTAACGCGCGCCGCCCTGGATCCGGTCCGGTTGCAGGAAGATCCTGCGGTAGCGGTGCCACGGCAGCGCTTCCGCCGGCTGGGAAACAGCGCTGACGACCTCAGCCGAAAAACGCGCCTGCGACAATGCTGCGCTTATCTCCTCCGCCGGTATGCCGTTGCGCCGGGAGACGTCGTCGATGAATTGCCGCACGTCTTCGCGCCGCGTCAACTGCTCTGCCGCCGGCACCAGCGAGCAGGCGGAAAGCAGCATCAGCAGGACCCCGGCACCGCGCATCAGCCGACCTTTTCCGACAGCAGGCGGCGGTGGGAGTGAACGGACATCACCATCCCGAATCCCGCCAGCAATGTCACGAGTGACGTGCCGCCGTGGCTGATCAATGGCAACGGTATGCCGACCACGGGCAACTGCCCCACCACCATTCCCATGTTGACGAACATGTACGCGAAGAAGGTCAGCATGATGCCGCACCCCAGCAGGCGCCCGTATACCTCCTGTGAGTAAAGTGCAAGGTACAGCCCCCGGGCGATTATCAGGGCATATATTGCGATCAGCAGCAGCACCCCCATCAGTCCGAACTCCTCGCAGTAAACGGCGAAAATGAAGTCTGTTGATCGTTCCGGCAGAAAATCCAGATGCGACTGCGTACCGTTCAACCACCCCTTGCCGTACAGGCCGCCGGAGCCGATCGCGATCTTTGACTGGATGATATGGTATCCGGACCCGAGCGGATCCTGCTCCGGATCGAGAAACATGTGCACGCGCCGCCGCTGATAATCGTGCATCAGGTACCACAGCGTCGGCGCTGACGCCGCGGCAAGCAGCACCGCAGCGCCAATCAGGCGCCAGCTCATGCCGCCGACGAACAGCACCGAGAAGCCGGCCACGGCAACTATTACGGCCGTGCCCAGATCAGGTTGTTTGGCAATCAGCAGCACCGGGATCAGTATCAGCACGCCGGCGGCGAATACTCTTGGCAGCGACGGCGGCAGTTCGCGCTGCGCCAGCAGCCACGCCACCGCCATGGGAACGGCCAGCTTTGCCAATTCGGATGGTTGAAAACGGAACACGCCCAGGTCGAGCCAGCGCTGTGCGCCTTTACCGACCTCTCCGATCATCAGTACGAGCACCAACAGCAGCAACCCGATCCCGTACAGGGGAACCGACCAGCGCGCCAGCCGCCCGGGCGGAAACTGCGCAACCAGGACCATGAGTCCAAATGCCAGCAGCATGCGCAGGAACTGGCGCAGCACCACGGCGGCTTCCTGCCCGCCGGCGCTGTACAGCGTAATCAACCCGATGGCGCACAACATTGTCAGCCCCAGCAGCAGCGGCACATCCATGTGCAGGCGTTCCGACAACGACTGATCTCTCATCCCGGCGCCGCCCCGGACGGACCCGCAACCCCCAGGTAATGATCGAACAACTCCCTGGCAATTGGCGCGGCGGTTCCGGAACCGCTGCCGCCGTTCTCCACGATGATCGCGACCGCAATGCGCGGGGCGTCCAGCGGCGCGAAGGCAATGAACAAGGCGTGGTCGCGCAGTTCCTCCGCCAGTTCCTGCGCCCGGTAGGCCTCGTCCTGCGCCATTCCGACCAACTGGGCGGTGCCGGTCTTGCCCGCCGATTCATAAGTTGCGCCCTGTGCGGAACGACGCGCGGTTCCAAACGGACCGTGCATCACCTCGCGCATGGCGCGGACCGCCTCAGCCCAATGGCTTTCCGATCGCTCAAGTGTCGGCGACGCCACGGCGACGACGGGGCGCAGGACAACGTCTCCCGTCAGCACGTCACGCGCCTCGTCCAGCAGGCGCGGTTTGGGCGCACGCCCGCGGCTGGCCATGATTGCCGTGGCCAGCGCCAGCTGCGCCGGCGTGACCTGAACGTAACCCTGCCCGATCCCCATGATCAGGGTCTCGCCGGGATACCACGGTTCTTTCAGCGCCTCCTGCTTCCACGCTCGCGACGGGATCAGTCCCTTGCTTTCGCCCTTGATGTCGATGCCCGTGGGATGGCCGAATCCGAACCGGTCGAGGGCGTCATACAGACGGTCAATACCGAGATCATTTGCCAGCGTATAGAAGTAGACATCGCACGACTGTGCCACGGCCTGCGTCAGATCCACGTGTCCGTGCCCACGCTTCTTCCAGTCGCGATACTGGTGCGAACTTCCCTTCAATGCGAACCAGCCCGGGCACCAGGTCGAATCGGGCACGGCGCGCACGCCGAAATCCAGGGCCGCGAGCGCGAGGAACGGCTTGATCGTGGAGCCCGGGGGATACTTGCCCTGCAGCGCCCGATTCAACAACGGCGCCGCAGGCGAATCCAGCAGTGCCTGGTAATCCGCGGAACTGATCCCGTTAACGAACGGATTCGGGTCGTAACTCGGGGAGCTCACCAGTGCCAGCACGCTGCCGGTCTGCGGGTCGAGCGCCACAATGGCGCCGCGCCTGCCGGCGAGTGCCTTGGCCGCGACAGTCTGCAGCGAAATATCCAGCGTCAGGTACAGATTGCGCCCCGGCATGGGCGCCGTACGATCCAGCACCCGCACCACCCGCCCCTGCGCGTTGACCTCCACCTGCTGGAAACCGACGTGGCCATGCAGCAGATCCTCGAATGCCTTTTCGGCACCCAGTTTGCCGATGTGCGTCGTGCCGCTGTAGTCGGAACGGTCCAGCCGTGCCAGGTCTTCGTCGTCGATCATGCCGACGTACCCGACCGAATGCGCCACGTCGGCGCCGAGCGGATAAAACCGATCCAGCCGGGCCACGACTTCGACGCCGGGGAGCGCGTGCCGCTCAATGGAAACGCGGGCGACTTCCTCCTCGGTCAGATTGAAACGCAACGGTACACTTTCGAACAGACGCATCTTTCCGGCCTGATCCCTGAAACGCGCCAGATCGGCCTGGCTCATGGAAACGAGCTGCCCCAGTTTTTCGATGGTCCCGGTCATATCCGTGACCTGTTCCGGCACGATTTCCAGACTGAACGAGGGCCGGTTGTCCGCCAGCAGCACACCGTCACGGCTGAAGATTCGGCCGCGAATGGGCGGGATGGGCACGATTTTCACGCGATTGTGGCGTGACAGCGTCGTAAAATGATCATGCAGCGCGATCTGGAGGTAGGAGACGCGGGCAATAATCGCAAGCACGAGCAGCGCCATGGCGCCTGCGCACAAAAGCACGCGCCCGCGGACGAGGCGGAACTCCGTGCCCGGACTTCCTAACTTGAGCCTGGATACCATCCCGGGCTTGGACGATGCCGGATCAAGTCACGTGATACCTGCGCCGCAGGTCGCGCAGAATTATGAAGAGCCACGGCCACAACAACATGCTGGTCAAGGCCGGCATCCAGAACGTCCAGTGCCGCGGCGGAATGCCCATCATGCCCCGGATCCAGAGCGTGATGAATTCGAACAACAGCAGAACGCCGCAAACGACCAGCGCCTGTTGTGTCAGCGACAGCACGCGCACACGCTGATGGTAGCGCAGGGTGATGTAGGCAATCAGCGCCAGTCCCAGCGCGTGCTGACCCAGTACGGTGCCCTGCTGCACGTCGAGAAACAATCCCACCAGCCACCCGACACCGATACCGATCCGGCCGGGCAGCGCCATGCACCAGTACATCAGCACCATGGCCACCCAGATCGGGCGCCACGCCAGCGCCCAGGGCGGAAGCGGCATCGCCGTGAGCAGGAACGCCGCAATAAAGCTGGCGAGAATCACCCACCCCGCGTGCGATTCAACCCGGTTCATGGATTGAATGCCAGTCCCGCCATGCCGAGGGTCGAGTCATCGGCGGTCTCGAACGGCCACACCAGCAACACCTCGCGGCTCTGGCCCGGCCGCGCGCTGGGCGTTACCGTCACTTTCGCAAACGGTTCCGATGGTTCAAGCCGGATATCCTCCACGACGCCCACCGGGTAGCCACTCGGGAAGCGGCGACCCAGACCGGACGAAACCACGAGATCGCCACGCCGAATGTCTGCGTTGCTGGGCAGATGCTCCAGCAACAAGCTGCCGTCCTGGCCCGTGCCGACGGCAATGGCGCGCAATCCATTGCGGTTGATCTGCACCGGCAGCGCGTGACTGGGGTCGGTGATCAGCAGCACGGTGCTCGAAAACGGGCCCACGTGCACGACCTGGCCCATGATTCCTCCCACGTCCACGACCGGCTGGCCGTAAAACGCCCCGTCGCGCTGGCCCTTGTTGATGATCACCTGACGACGAAACGGCTCCAGTTCCACCGCCAGCAGTTCCGCGACCAGCACGCGCTCGCGGCGCTTCAACGAGGACTCCAGCAGTTCGCGCAATCTCCTGTTTTCCTGTTCCAGGACCGCGAAACGCTGCAGCTGCGAGCCCAGCAGCAGCTGCTCCTCCTTGAGTCTGGCGTTTTCCCTCAGCAGCGCCTTCCGCGTCACCAGCGACTCGGACATCCAGTCGAGCCCCGCGGCCGGCAGGCTGACCAGGTACTGCAGCGGGTAGACCAGGGCGCTGAGCGCCGAGCGCACCTTCTCGAGATGGCCGAAGCGATGGTCGGCCGTCATCAACAATATGGAGGCCACGACCGCGGCAATGAGGCGCGCGGCCAGTGGCGATCCCCTCAGGAATGGTGCGCTAATTGTCTGGCTCCGGAGTTCCTGTCTTCCCAATCATTTTACGGGCGGGTTGTTTGTTCGGCCGCCCGCCTATTCGACCGTCAGAATTTCGGTACCGTAATCGTCAATCATCTCCAGATAGCGGCCGCCCCCGCGCGCCACGCAGGTTAGCGGGTCGTCGGCGACGATCACCGGCAATCCGGTCTCCTCCATGAGCAGCCGATCCAGGTCGCGCAGCAGCGCGCCGCCGCCGGTCAGCACCATGCCGCGCTCGGCAACGTCCGAACCGAGTTCAGGCGGGGTCTTTTCCAGCGCCTTCTTGACCGCATCCACGATGCCGGACAGAGGTTCCTGCAGCGCCTCCAGAATCTCGTTGCTGTTCAACGTGAAGCTGCGCGGGATCCCTTCGGCCAGATTGCGGCCGCGCACCTCAAGCTCACGCACTTCGTTGCCGGGAAACGCACAGCCAATCTCATGCTTGATGCGTTCCGCCGTTGCCTCGCCGATCAACGTGCCGTAATTGCGGCGCACGTAATTGATGATTGCCTCGTCAAACCGGTCGCCGCCGATGCGCACCGAATCCGAGTAGACGATGCCGTTCAATGAAATCACCGCAACCTCCGTGGTGCCGCCGCCGACGTCCAGCACCATCGATCCGCGCGGATCGCTTACCGGCATGCCCGCGCCGATGGCCGCGGCCATGGGCTCTTCAATCAGGTTCACGGTGCGCGCGCCAGCGCCCTCGGCGGATTCCTTAATGGCCCGGCGTTCCACCTGCGTTGAACCGCAGGGAACGGCTACCAGCACGCGCGGGCTGGGGCGAAACAGGGCTCCGCCGTGCACCGCATGGATGAAGTACTGCAACATCTTTTCGGTGATGGTGAAGTTGGCGATCACGCCGTCCTTTAACGGCCGGATGGCAGTGATGTGTCCGGGCGTCCGCCCGACCATGCGCTTCGCCTCGGCGCCGACAGCGACGATTGACTTGGCGTTGATTTTATCTCCCTCTTTGCGAATCGCCACCACGGAGGGTTCGTTCAACACGATGCCCTTGCCGCGCACATAAATGAGTGTGTTGGCGGTACCAAGATCAATGGAAAGATCGTTGGAGAAAAAACCGCGAATTCGATTCAGCATGTAACAGTCAATCCTGGAGCGGATGAGTTGAGGACAGGCTGGCAAACGCTGCCACGGCTGCCCGGAGGACGCGGCAACAGTCCATACGCGCCCATGGAAAACGCCGGAATGTGCCGGGGGACAAGGGATCGCCTGACCGCATGGTGGCGAACGTTCTCAAACTCCTGCAAGATCAGTCATTTAACTTTGCTAATTTAGCAGTCACTTTGCCTTTGGGCAAGAGACTGAGTGTGATAAATTTCCTGTAACAGGTTGATGCAAAATATGGTTTTGCATCAACCTGTGGCGCCCCAGGGACGGGTCGCTGCGTTTATCAAACACGGAAGTGCTTGATAAACGTAGCGAGGCCGAAGCTTTGCTTCGGCCGAAGCGAGTAGCAAAAGTCCAGGGATGGACTTTTGCGTCAATTTGCCTATTAAGGAAGCTCTGATTAACATCTGAGCTTCCCGCAGTGCAGGGCAGATGGCGTGCTCCTGCGCCATCTGCATTTCCGCCCTCCCTGGCGGTCAGATGCATGCACTGCGACCGCCATGGTCGGCGGGAATGCAGAAACTGCTAGGAGCAGGTTTCTGCCATTTTCAATGACTGCAAGTCATTGAAAATGTGAGGCAAGCGAAAACCACGCTTTTCGCTTGCCGTCCTCTGAACAACCCCAGGATGGGGTTGTTCAGAGGTTCCCTAACTCGCTGATGCAAAACTATTGCGCTTGCCATGACTGTGTTGCTCGCCCCCTAACAGGTTGTTGAAAAAGTCCGTCCATGGACTTTTTCAACTCGAAAAGCAAAAAGTGCGATTTTTGCTTTTCTCCATTTTTCAATGACTTGAAAAATGGCGGTGCATCCTGCACCGCTTTATCAGGCTGTTGAAAAGATTTTTTCAACAGCCTGCTAAGGATTGGTCTTTTCCCTGGCCTCACCTACTGGCGTGTACGCCAGTCAATCGTCAATAACGATGCCCCAGGGCAGGTCGCCCACGGTAATGGTCTTGATGACTTTGTTGGTGTCGGTATCGATGGCGGACACGCTGTTGCTCGCGCCATTGGTGCTGAACACCCGGCTGCCGTCGCGGCTGCGGGCGAGCCCCCAGACCCGCTTGCCGACCGGGATCGTGGCCCGGATTTTCAGGGTTGCCGCATCCAATACGACTACTGAATCGGATCTCCCGCCCGCTACATACAACGTCTGCTCATCCACGCTCAGCAGCACGTCCTTGGGTTTGGCCTTCTCGTCCGCGATCTTCTCCACCGCCACAACCCGGTTCTGGCGCATGTCCACCTTCTTCACTTCGCCGCTGATCTCGGACGTGGCATAGGCAAGGCTGCCGTCACGGGTGAATACCGCGGCGCGCGGCCGCGCGCCGACCAGGATGTTGGCGACAATATCGTGTTCGGGCACCCGGATCACATGCAGCATGTTCGTGGATTCACTGGTCACAATGACGCGGCTGCCGTCGGGGGAAATCGCAACGCCCTCGGGCTCCAGGCCCACCGGGATCTCGGCAATCCTGCCGCCGGAGGCGGGATCGAACACCGTGGCCCTGGCGTCATCCTCATTGGATATATAAATGTGTCCATTCGGATGCACGGCGAATGTTTCGGGATCGGATCCGGCCTGAAAAGCGCGCAGCACCTTGAGCGACCCCGGGTCCACGACGACAATGGCGTTGTCCTCGCTGGCTGCGACGTACAGCTCCCGGCCCCCCGGGGAAAGCCCTATGCCGCGCGGGCGCGTGCCGACGGCAAGCGTCTCTACCACTTCCAGCGTCTTGCCGTCGATAACGGAAACAGTGTTGCTGCCCTCGTTGGTTACGAATATGCGGCCGGTGCCCGCGGCGGCGGCAATCGGTGGCAGTGCCAGCAGCATGCAGATGAAAAAAACGTAGCGGACCATTTTGAATCTCCGTGGTATTGGCGATTGGGATGGCAGTTTATATGCGAGCCGGGCAGAGGGGGTCCTCAACGGCAGGCAGTGTTCCCCAGCGTATCCAGATCGTCGGGACCGGCCACGCCGCGTACCGGCGCCTCGCCGACGAGTCTGCCGTCCTCCACCAGCAGCATGGGTTGCCGCAACTGGCCGCTGGCGCGGAAGCTCATTTCCGCGCCTTTCTGCCCGTCGAATCTGAGGTCATCGCGAAGGAACGCCAGCAGCGTGCCCGGGTCGGCGCTATTGAGCCGCGCGACGGAATCGGACGTCATCTTGACGGCCGCCCATCCGGCCCAGGCGTGATCGTCCATGCCCTTTCCGGTCGCGGCGCGGTAGCGTTTGTTAAGATCGCGGCCGGCGAATTTTATGAACTCGCCATGCCAGGCGCCGGCGGTCACCTTGGCACCGGGATGCACCTTGCGCCACTGCGCCACTGCGTCCCGCGCCATGGCGTCGCCGGGGATCACATGCAGTGCGTTGGCAATGCATGCAGCCCTCAGCGCATCATCCGTGGCGCGGAGGTTGAACAGGGGCACGCCCGGCAGCGCAGCGGCGAGTGCCTGAAATGCGCCGGCATCCAGCGATGCCAGTACGGCGGTCGCCCCGTGGAGTTCAGCGACGGGCGCGGCGGCGGTTCGCGCTTCAAGGATGTATTTCTGGCCGAGGAACTGTCCCTGCAGGTTCGCCTCGTCCAGTCCTTGCCGGGCGCCGAGCAGTGCGGCGTCGCCTTCCGACCCGATGTACACCAGCTTGACATCCATTGCGCCGAAACAAGGTTCGATGGTTCCGGCGCAGAATAACAGTACGGTCAGAGTGGTTATTGACCACTTACGCATGGACATGACTCTCCACATGGGATTTGTTGACGGGATTAGACCGACGCCCGCAGGCCAAATTCCGACGGCATCCTAACAGGTTGATGCAAAAGTCCGTCCCTGGACTTTTGCCTTTCGCTTCGGCCAAAGCGCAGCTTCGGCCTCGCTTCGTTTATCAAGCACTTGCGTGCTTGATAAACGATGCGTCCCATCCGACTGCCATGGACGACCGCCAGGGACGGCGGAAGTGCGGAAAATGGAGGGAACAATTTTCCGCCGGCGGAAGTGCAGATTTCGCAGGAGCGGGAAATCTGCCTTGGGGCGCCAGAAACTGATGCAAAACCGAGTTTTGCATCAGCCTGTTACCCTACCTGCAATTCCTTACATATTTGTGTAATGTATCCGATGAACAAGCACCTGGGCGGGCAGACGCCGCAGGCATGTGCCCGCGTTGTGGCAGGGACGTTCCGTCTGCTCCGGATTTCCCGGGTTTGCGCGGGCTCGAAACGGGGAGAACACGATGCTGAAGGCGCTTCAGATTGAACCGGAAAAATGTACCGGTTGCCTGCAATGCGAACTGGCATGTTCGTTCCAGGCCGAGGGGGTGTTCAACCCTTCCAAGTCGCGGATCAAGATTTTCACGTTTCACGATGAGGGACGGTTCGTCCCGTACACCTGCACCCAGTGCTCCGAAGCCTGGTGCATGCATGCGTGCCCGGTGGAGGCCATCGTGTTCAATGACAGGACCGGCGCCAAGGAGGTGCTGGCGGATGTCTGTGTCGGGTGCAAGGTGTGCACCATTGCGTGCCCGTTCGGCACCGTCAATTACGATCAGGATGACAAGGTCGCCTACAAATGCGACCTGTGCGGCGGGGCGCCGGAATGCGCCAAGGCCTGCCCCACGGGCGCGATCACATATGTGGATGCGGATCACACTGGCCTGGCCCGGATGCGCGCGCATGCCGCCAAAACCGCGAATGTCGGCGCCAGCGCCTGACGGGAGGAGAAAAAATGGCCTGGGCAAAAAAAGTAATGCGCGTAAATCTCACCACCGGCCGCATCGGCAGCGAGCCGCTGAACATGGATTGGGCGATGCAGTATCTGGGCCAGCGCGGACTGGCGACCAAATACCTGACCGAGGAGATTGACCCGAAATGCGATGCGCTCGGGCCGGACAACAAGCTCATCATGACCACCGGGCCGCTGACCGGGACCATGGCCTCAACCGCCGGCCGTTATTCCATCGTCACCAAAAGCCCGTTGACCGGATGCGTCGCCTGTTCCAATTCCGGCGGGTTCATCGGCGCGGAGATGAAAACCGCCGGCTGGGACATGATCATTTTTGAGGGCAAGGCGCCGAAACCGGTGTTCCTGCACCTGGAAAATGAGACCGCGGAACTGGTGCCGGCCGATGAAATCTGGGGTACTTCGTGCTGGCACGCGGACGAGTGGATCCACAGAAAATACCAGGATCCGCTGATGCGCATCGCCGTGGTCGGGCGGTCCGCCGAAAAGGGGTGCCTGTACGCCGCCGTCGTCAATGACCTGCATCGGGCCGCTGGCCGCTCGGGCGTTGGCACCGTGATGGCGTCGAAAAATCTGAAGGCGGTGGCGATCCGCGGCACGCGCGGCGTCGGCAACGTGCGCGACATCACCGCGTTCATGGCGGCGGTGCAGAAGGGCAAGAAGGTGCTGGCGGACAATGCCGTCACCGGGCAGGGTCTGCCCAGGTTCGGCACCAATGTGCTGATGAACGTGATTAATGAAGTGGGTGCCATGCCGACGCGCAACATGCGCGAGGTGCAGTTTGAGGGGTCCAGCAGGATTTCCGGCGAGGCCATGCACGAACCGCGCGAGAGCGACGGCAAACCCAACCTGGTCACCAACGCCGGCTGTTTCGGCTGCACCATCGCCTGCGGCCGGATTTCGACGATTGATCGCGGACATTTTACCATCAGCAACAAGCCGCAGTACTGGGGCGCCTCCGGCGGGCTCGAGTACGAGGCCGCCTGGGCGCTGGGTTCGGATGCCGGAGTGGATGATCTGGATGCGCTGACCTACGCCAATTTCATCTGCAATGAAGACGGCATGGATCCCATTTCCTTCGGTTCGACCGTGGCCGCGGCCATGGAAATGTTCGCCATGGGCGTGATCACGAAGCAGCACACCGGCGGCGTGGAACTGAAATTCGGTTCGGCCGAGGCGCTGTGCTGGGCCGCGGACGTCACCGCCCGGGGGGAGGGATTCGGGCTGGAACTGGGCCTGGGGTCAAAGCGGCTGTGTGAAAAATACGGCCACCCGGAGCTCTCGATGACAGTCAAGGGCCAGGAGTTTCCGGCCTACGATCCGCGCGGCATACAGGGCATGGGCCTGACCTACGCCACGTCCAATCGTGGCGCCTGTCACCTGCGCAGTTACACGGTCGCCTCGGAAGTCATGGGCGTGCCGGTAAAGACCGACCCGCTGGTTACCGAAGGCAAGGCGGAGCTGGTGAAGGCGTTCCAGGATGCCACGGCGGCCGTGGATTCCACCGGATTGTGTGTCTTTACGACGTTCGCGTGGACCATGGAGGACATCGCGCCGCAGATCGACGCCGCCTGTGCTGGAGGCTGGACCGCGCAGAAGATGCTGGAGACCGGGG
Organism: Gammaproteobacteria bacterium; assembly: GCA_016179185.1. GTDB lineage: Bacteria > Pseudomonadota > Gammaproteobacteria > Eutrophobiales > Eutrophobiaceae > 2-02-FULL-61-13. The sequence goes on from JACORW010000012.1 coordinate 21,333, forward strand.
AGCGCATCTGGAATCTGGAACGGGAATTCAATCTGGCCGCGGGCATCAGCGGGAAGGACGACACACTGCCGGACCGCATGTTGAAGGAAGCCGCCAAGACCGGGCCGGCCAAGGGCAAGGTCAACAATCTGCACGAAATGTTGCCGAAGTATTACGAGATCCGCGGCTGGGGCAGGGATGGCATTCCCACGAATGAAACGCGCAAGCGCCTTGGCCTGAAGTCCGGGGGGCTTGCTGCCTGAGGCGTTTCGCGCACGCGCCGGAACGGAATCGAAACGATGCAGCACGTGATAATCGGCGCCGGACCAGCCGGTGTGATTGCGGCGGAGACCTTGCGGCGGCTGGACCCGGGTGCGTCCGTCAAGCTGGTCGGCGACGAACAGGAGCCGCCATACTCGCGCATGGCACTGCCGTATTACCTCTTCGATCGCATCCAGGAGGACGGGACCCATTTGCGCAAACAACCGGATCATTTCAGCCGCAACGGGATTGAGGTGCTCCGGGCGCGTGTGACCGCCGTCAACACAAAGGCCCGGAGGTTGACGCTGGACGGCGGCAAGGAGCTGGGCTTCGACAAACTGCTGATCGCCACGGGATCGCACCCCATTCGCCCGCCCATTCCCGGCATGGATCTCGATGGTATTTTTTCCTGCTGGACACTGGCCGACGGACGCAACATTGCGAAGCGCGCGGGCAAGGGCAGCCGCGTCGTGCTGATGGGCGCCGGTTTCATCGGCTGCATCATTCTCGAAGCGCTTGCGATGCGCGGCGTCAAGCTCACCGTGATCGAGATGGGCGACCGCATGGTGCCGCGCATGATGAATCAGGTCGCGGGCGGGCTGATCAAGAAATGGTGTGAAACGAAGGGGGTCGGCGTGCATACGTCCACGCGCGTGGAGAGCATTGAAAAGTCGGGCGCGGCGTTGAAAGTACGTCTGAGCAGCGACAAGGTGCTGGATGCGGATGTCGTGATTTCGGCCACGGGGGTGCGTTCGAATCTCGAATTTCTCGGCGGCAGCGGCATCGAGACGGATTTCGGCGTGAAGGTGAATGATCGTCTGCAAAGCAGCCATCCGGATGTATTCGCCGCCGGGGATGTCTGCCAGGGGCGCGACTTCTCCACCGGCGAGTACAGCGTGCAGGCCATTCAACCCACGGCCGCGGATCATGGCCGGATTGCCGCCGCCAACATGGCGGGCCGCAGCGTGCGCCACCAGGGCAGCGTCAACATGAACGTGCTCGATACCATGGGACTGATCTCCACCTCGTATGGCCTGTGGATGGGTGTGCCAGGCGGGGAAAGCGCGGAGCTTCGCGACACGGATCGCTATCGCTATCTGAGCCTGCAATTCTCCGGCGACCACCTGGTCGGCGCGCAGTCCCTGGGTCTCACCGAGCACGTGGGCGTGCTGCGCGGACTCATTCAGACGCGTGTGCGGCTCGGCAGGTGGAAGGACCGCCTGTTGAAGGATCCGACCCGGATCATGGAGGCGTACCTGGGCTGCACGCAGGCGCTGGGACACAATGCCGGCGTGCTTGCCTGAATTTGTGGGGCCGGGTTTACCCCGGCCGGCAATCTTCGGGACATCTCAATAAATTACCGATCAGTGCGCATCACGCTCAAGTTGTACGCCGGGCTGGGTGAATTTCTGCCGCCCGGTGCCCGCGACAATGCCACAGAGGTGGAAATTGTCGCCGGCGCATCGCTTCAGGAAATAATCGATCGCTTCCATGTCCCGCGCGAACGTGCGCACCTGGTGCTGGTAAACGGTGTCTATGTAAACCGGTCTGAACGCGATGCGCGCGTGCTGACCGACGGCGATGTGCTCGCGGTCTGGCCGCCGGTGGCCGGCGGATAGCGGCGCGCACAAATCGGGATGCGCGACATGCGCCGGCTGGTCCGGGAGATGTCCATTACCCACGCTGAGTTCTTCCGGCTGCTGCCCGCCGCGATCGCAGGCATGCCGTACTCCGGATCCGGGTTGCGTGTGGAGGCGGAACACGGCGGGCGCAAAATCTCGATCGAATTGTCCGAACAGCGATCCCTGCGCATTGGTTCGCTCAGTCTGCCTGCCGTGGTCGTTGCAATGGAGTGCGAGGGATTCGACGACCGGGAGTGGAAAGCGTTCTTAAGCCGCTTTGATCTGACCTTCCAGCGCGGTGGTGGGTAACGGCACCCGCCGCCTCCCCCGGCGTCCGATGACCAATGATCTTGGATTGACGGAATATTCATGGAAAACAGCGTAATCGGAGGTATTCGTCTGGTGATTTCGAGGTGCCGTGATTCGGAAGCGATGGCCGGGGATCGTCCCCGTCCGCGGTGCCGGCGCTTGTTGCAAAAAAACGTCGTATGACGCAGATTAACGGAATGTTGCGAATTTGTTCCGAACCATTGCGGAGCCTTTGAATATGTAGTAATTTTCGCTTCGCCTGTGCGCTGCAATGGCGCGGGATTCTGCCTCTGGCGCCTTAGGGGTACTCGCCGAACAAAGGAATTTGAAAGGAGAGACAACGGGCTGGGGAGGTCGAACTTAAACTCTAGAGCTTAAGTTTTGTCTTTAACCGGTTAGGAGGAATGATGAAATTAATCAAAAGAACCAGGCTGGCAGCGGCCATCGGCACCGCTGCATTGGCAGGCGCACTGTGTGCCCCGGCCAACGCGGCGATCGTGCTTGGCGGCGACAACGGCTGGGAAGTCAGTTACGGCGGGTTTATCAACCTGTTCTACACGCAGAGCGATTTCGAGTTCGAGGGTGGTGCCAGCGAGGACAGTTCGCATCTGAACGAGGGTTTGTTGCCGGCGTTTCATACGCTGACGGCGAAGAGTCCCGAGATTGGCGGTCTCAAGGGGACGGCGCAGATCACATTTGCTCCGGACTCTTCAACCGACAAGCGCAAGCGCCTGAACAAGTCGGGTGTCCTCGATGGCGGCTCGGAAATCGACATGCGCGAAGTGTTCTTCAATGTCAGCGGCGATTTCGGCACCATCAGCGCCGGCCGCACGCTGTCCCTGTACCAGCGCCAGGCGATTTTGAAGGACATGACGTTGTTCGGCATGGGCGCACTGGCGGGTCCTGACGGCGGCGGCACGGGGCTGGGTCGCATCGGTTTCGGCTATGTATACCCGGACTTCCGTACGCGCTTCACCTACAAGACGCCGGACATCAACGGCTTCAATCTCGAGGTCGGCATCTTTGATCCCCAGGAGCCCATTGGTGTAGCGTCGAACACCGCAGAAACGGATACGCCGCAGTTCCAGACCGAGGCGACCTATACGCACGGTTTCGAGGGCGGCAGCTTCAACGTCTGGTTCGGCCTGTTGTGGCAGGAAGAGGAAATCACTTCCAGCGCCGCGGGCGGTACAGGCGACATCGAATCCTTCGGTTGGAATGTCGGGTTGGACGTCAAGTTCGGCGGTTTCAACGTGGTCGGCCATTACTATGACGGCGAGGCGCTCGGCACGTTGCTGTTCAATCTGGGCCCGAACACGCTGGACGGTTCGGCATGTAGCGTGACGGATTGCGATGAGGCCGACAACAACGGCGGCTACATCCAGGGCAGCTACACTTTCAACGGCAAGACGAAGGTGGGCGTGAGCTGGGGCGGGTCGTTCCAGGATGACAATACCGCGGGCGCGCCGGAAATTGACAATGAGCTGTGGACCGTCGGCGTTTATCATGACGTCAACTCCTGGCTCAAGGTCGTTGCGGAGTACAATGAGCACAACTCCGATTTTCTGGGCCACGATACCGAAAGTTTCTCGGTGGGTGCGTTCGTTCTCTGGTAAGACGCGATATTTGAACGGAACGGTTGTACGGGAAGGCGCGCCGACCGGTGCGCCTTTCTTTTTGTGCGCTTATGATGGCACGCGAACAATGACAGACACTCGTGGTCTGATTACTTGACGCGGGAAACTGCCACCGTGCATTGCGACTTTTCTGTCCGGATGCCCATGAAGAACACAATGTCAATGATTTGCAGACTGTTGCCGGCGGCCGCCCTGTTTGCCGCTGCCGGCCCGGCCTGCGCGGACGACGACCTGTACAAGTCCGGATTGAACCAGTACATCCGCCTTGCCGAACAGGACTCCACGGACGTGCCCAACCAGCACCCCGCAACGCTGGACGGGCAGGCCGTCAGCGACGCCCTCAGCATCATCCAGGTGTGGGAGAAGAACTGGTTCAAGCCCAATGAGGCGGAGAAAGTGTTTTCGACGTCGCAGGCGCAACTGCTCGGTCAATACATCGCGCTGGCGTTGGGCACTGCAACCCCGGGGCAGGACGTGATTTTTGCGCTGGCACGCACCGACAAGGGATTTCTCGGGATGCGGGATTTGACTTACACGTCCGGCCGCGCGTTTTTCGTGAACGGCAAGCTCAACGTGATCATCGGCGAATATCGCCGTGCCCCGGACAGATTTCAGGAACGGGCGAACTCCAGTGCGGGCATAGAGGAGGTCAGGTATTTCTTTGCCCACGGCAAGCGCACCAAGCCCTCCGACTTCAAGCTCGCCGTGGTGTCCGGTGAGGGAATTGACACTCGTGCAGTGGGCGGCAGCAAGCGCCGGGACTGGTTCGAGATTGATGTCAGGCAGGCTGCTGCCGCGCTGGCGGCGCGCGCCGCCCAGGAAAACCAGGCGGCGGGCAGTGCGGACGCGGAAGCGGTGCGACAGGAAGCGGCGCGGCTGGCCCAGGAACGGCGCGAATTGCGGCTGGAAATGGCGCGCATGCGCCGGGATATGGAGCAGGGGGCGGGCCAGAATGGCGCCGCGCCCGCCACAGTTGAGCAGCGTTTGAAGTCCCTGGATGAACTGCGGAAAAAAGGTCTCATTTCCGACGACGAGTTCGCGCGCAAACGGGAAGAGATCCTGAAGGACCTCTGAATCGCATCGTTTCTGCCGGCGGGCACCCGGCCAGGGTCCTGAAATCGTGGTGGTGAACGGGAGCCGGCGGCACGCGGCTGCATCGTGGTCGCAACATCCGGGACGCATGGCATGAGATCGCTGTTTGAGCCGATTACGCCCTTTGCCGCCGAAAGGATCGAGGTCGGCGGCGGGCATTCGATCCATGTGGAGCAAGCGGGCAACTCGCGTGGAATCCCGGTGCTGTTCCTGCATGGCGGCCCCGGCTCGGGGTGCAATGAAAACCACCGGCGCTACTTCAGTCCCGACCAATATCGCGTAGTCCTGTTTGATCAGCGCGGCTGCAACCGGTCCACGCCGGGCGGGGAAACGCGCAGCAATACGACACAATTGCTGTTACGGGACATGGAGACGATCCGCGAACGCGCCGGCGTGGACAAGTGGCTGCTGTTCGGGGGGTCGTGGGGCTCTACCCTTGCGCTGCTGTACGCGGAGACATTCCCGGAACGGGTGCGGGGCATGATACTGCGCGGCGTTTTTCTGGCACGGACCCGCGACCTGGAATGGCTTGCGCTTGACGGCGCGAACCGGATTTTCCCCGATGCATGGCAGATTTTTCTCGATGCCGTGGCGCCGGCGGAGCGTAATGACCCGCTGGCGGCCTGCGAGCGGCATATCCTTGGTTCGGACCAGTCGCTGCGCCGGCATTACGCCCTGGCGTGGTCACGCTGGGCGGGTCGCGTAGCGACATATCTGTTGCCGGAACCGGTTCCTGCAGAGCAGGACGAGGAGACCATCATCCGGCAGGCGCAAATCGAGATGCACTATGCGCGGCACCGGTATTTCCTTGCGGACAATCAGGTTCTGGAAAACGCGGCAACTATTCCGGCCGTCCCCGTTCGCATCATTCATGGCCGGCGCGATCTGACCTGCACCCTGGAGGCGTCCTGGGCGTTGCGCGAAAAGCTGTCTGGGGCAGAACTCGTCATCGTTCCCGATGGTGGGCACCTGGCCAGTGAGCCGGCCATGGTGGATGCGCTGGTCACGGCGACGGACGCGATGGCGGCGAGACTCAAATGATTGCCTCCGAAGCCGGCCGGCCCCAGCTGATGGGGGTCTTGAACGTCACGCCGGACAGTTTTTCCGACGGTGGAAGGCATCTGGACGCGGTTGCCGCCGTGCGCCATGGCGTGCATATGGCGGCAACCGGCGCGGACTTGATTGATGTCGGCGGAGAATCCACCCGTCCCGGCGCGACCCGCGTCGGTGCCGCGGACCAGTTGCTGCGCGTGTTGCCGGTGATCCGGGCGCTGGCCAGTGAGTTGCCTGCGGACTGCCGGATAAGCATAGACACGACGCGGTCGGAGGTCGCTGCCGCCGCACTGGCGGAGGGCGCGACCATCATCAACGACGTTTCCGCCGGCCGCGATGATCCCGGCATGTTCGACCTGGCCCGGCAAAGCGGAGTTGATCTGATCCTGATGCACATGCAGGGCTTGCCGCAGACCATGCAGGATGCCCCGCACTACGATGATGTCGTGCGCGAAGTGCGCGACTTCCTGCTGGCGCGGGCGCGGGCGGCTGAAACGGCGGGCGTTTCGAGGTCTCGCATCGCCATAGACCCCGGCATCGGTTTCGGCAAGACCAAGCTGCACAATCTGCAACTTATCGCCGGCCTCAATGAATTCGTTTCCACCGGTTACCCCGTGGTGCTGGGCGCGAGCCGCAAGCGCTTCATGGGGTCGATCTGCAACGTTGCGGAACATCAGGAACTTATCGGCGCCACGTGCGCCACCACGGCGCTGGGTGTGCTGGCCGGGGTGCGCGTGTTCCGCGTGCATGACATCACGGAAAACCGCCAGGCGCTGGATGTGGCCTGGGCAATAGCCCAGGAAACCAGTCACAAGTCATAAGTCACAAGGCCAAGCACAAGTCACCGGCGCCAGGCCGCAGGAATGTTTACCTTATGACTTGTAACTTTCTTAAGCCGGATGTGGAGGTAGCCTGGGTGAGAAATCGGCCGGGTAAACCCGGCCCCACAAGGTGAGTTGGGAGGCAATGGCACCTGTAGGGCCGGCTTTATGCCGGCCGGGATGTGGAGGTGGCCTGGATGAGAAATCGGCCGGGTAAACCCGGCCCCGGGCAAGCCAGTGAAAAGTTGAAAGTGAAAAGGGGGAACTGGTAAGTCTCGGATCCTCAGTAGACGTTTTTTTACATTGTACTTTCCACTTTTTACTTGTGAGCTCAACCGGTCGATGCAACACAAGCGTTAAAGCGTTCTGCCGGCGTTTCAAACGCCAACGTCTTGCGCGGCCGTTCGTTTAGTTGCCGCGCCACTTTGTTCAGGTGCGCCTGCGAGTGTACCGACAGGTATGCCCCCTTGGGAAAATACTGTCTGAGCAGTCCATTCGTGTTCTCATTGGAGCCGCGTTGCCAAGGACTATGCGGGTCGCAGAAGTACACTGCC
>JACORW010000045.1 GCA_016179185.1 Gammaproteobacteria bacterium
CAGGCGCGTAGTACGCTGCGCCGCTCAGGGCCTGGTCAATTTTCAATCGGCACAGGCGGTCAGTTTTCACTCGGCGCCAACACAGTGAGGCCAAGAAGTTCACGCAGAATGGCCACTGCCTGTTTGGCGAGGGGGACGATGTGTGCGGTCCCGGTCTTGGAAACCACGTAGCGCCATTCTGTTGCCTCCAAGTCAATGTCGGCCCATCGCGCCTTGCGCAGTTCGCCTGGGCGCACAAAGACCAGCGGGGCAAGTCGCAGGGCGCACTGAACTGTGAGAGATCCCTGGTAGGCATCCAGAGCGCGCAACAAACTTCCAACCTGATTGGGATCCGTTACGGCCGCAAAATGCTCACCCTTTACCGGAGCAAGCGCGCCGTGGAGGTCGTTTGCCGGATTTCGGTCCGCTCGGCCGGTGGCAATCGCATATCGGAATACCTGCCCACAGGCGCCCAACGCCCTGTGCGCTGTCTCCAGCACGCCCCGATCCTCGAATCGCCGCAGAACGCCAAGTAATTCGGGGGCAGTCACCTCAGCGATGGGGCGCCCCCCAATCCAGGGGAAAATGTCCCGCTCGAAGCGGCGCAATATTCGCTTGGCGTGGTACTCCGCCCAGTTTGGCGATTGTTTTGCAAACCATTCTCGCGTCACGACTTCAAAACTGTTTGCGGAACGCTCTTGTCTGGCACCCCGGATCGCCTTGCGGTTCTCGCTGGGGTCTATGCCATCGGCCAGCAACCGGCGTGCCTTGTCACGTCTCTCCCTCGCTCCATCAATCGATTCGCCCGAGGACAGATCCTTTCGTCGCGCCAATGGCACTTCTGGATACACGCCGAGGGAGAGGCGCTTCTCCTTACCGGCGAAGCGGTACTTGAAGCGCCACCACTTACCACCACTGGGAGAGACTTCCAGATACAAACCGCCACTGTCATAGAGACGAATGGGCTTGGATCCAGGCTTGGCATTGCGAATCGCGGTATCCGTGAGCATTGGGGGCAACTCCCATTGAAGATCGGTCAGTTGCCCCCTATGTTGCCCCCACGGGTTCCAAGCTGTCAATGGACACTGTTGCCCCTAGCGGGACGTGGAAACCGCATAAATCCTCGGTTTCTGAGGCGTTGCTGGACTTCGTGGGATGTTCTTGGAATTGGATATGGTGGCCAGGGACGGAATCGAACCATCGACACGCGGATTTTCAGTCCGCTGCTCTACCAACTGAGCTACCTGGCCGGGATGCAGCTACAAGCCACAAGCGACAAGCTACAAGTAAAACTACTGGGTGCTGCGCGCGGGAGGGCGTATTTAATCGGGACACCCGGCGTGCGTCAAGCCGCGAAACTACTGCGGCGGGACGTATTCCTTCGGCTTCTCGGAACCGGCGCCGAAGAAAAATTTCTCCATCTCCTGTTCCAGGAAGGCGCGCGCCTTCGGCTCGATGGGCGAGAGGCGGTATTCGTTGATGAGCATGGTCTGGTGCTTGAGCCACATGCTCCAGCCTTCCTGGGACACGCTGTCGTAGATCCGCCTGCCCAATGGGCCGGGGTAGGGCGGCGCGCGCAGTCCCTCTGCCTGGCGGTTCAATTTCACACATTGCACGGTTCGGCTCATGACGGCTCACTCGGAAAATGTTTCTCGATCAATCTGCGCACCGGCGCCGCGAGCCCGAGCGAAGCTGCCTCTGCGGGGCGCCACCACTGCACCGCCGGCCGATCCGCGATGCGATGCTCCGCGCGGCGCAACCGCAGATGGATCGGTTCGATGGACAGGCGGAAATGGGTGAAGGTGTGGCGCAGTATCGGCGCGCGCGTAACGATCTCCACGCCGGCATCGAACTGATCCGCGGCCCAGTCTACAACATCGGTCTGCGCCGGACATTCGGGGAAGCTCCACAACCCGCCCCAGATCCCGGTCTCGGGGCGGCGCTGCAGCAGGATCTCGCCGGCATCGTTTTGCAACATCGCGAAAACTGCGTGCTTCTCCGGCAACAGCCGCCTCGGCCGCTTCGCCGGCAACTGCTCCTGCTGCCCCAGTTCCCGCGCCCGGCACGTCTGCGTGACCGGACAATCGCTGCACAGCGGCCTGGTCCGGGTACACAGTGTCGCGCCCAGATCCATGATGGCCTGGGTGTAGGCGCCGGCCCGATCCGCGGGAACAAGTTCCCCGGCCAGTGTCCAAAGCAATGCTTCAACGCGCCTGTCACCGGGCCAGCCTTCGATGCCGTTATGCCGCGTCAATACGCGCTTCACGTTGCCGTCCAGGACCGGCAACGGAACATTGCGCGACAACGCCAGGATCGCGCCCGCCGTGGATCGGCCGATCCCGGGCAGCGCCACCAGTTCGGCAAAGGTCTCCGGCACCACGCCGCCGTGATGTTCCAGGACCCGCTGCGCCGCGCGATGCAGTTGGCGTGCGCGCGCGTAATACCCCAGGCCGGACCAGTGGCCGAGCACATCGTCCAGGGATGCGGCCGCAAGCGCGGCCACATCCGGAAAGCGATCGGTGAAGCGCTCGAAGTAAGGAATGACCGTGGCAACCCGGGTCTGCTGCAACATGATCTCGGATACCCAGACACGATAGGGAGAGCGATTCCTCTGCCAGGGCAGATCGTGCCGCCCATGGCGCCGGTGCCAGGCGATCAGGCGCGCGGCAATATCAGTCATGGGCGGCAAGCTGTTCCAGCCGTCCCCCCGTTTCCTGGGCCGCCGCGAGCATCTTGCGCCGGATCAGCCACGGGCCCACCACCGGCGGCACCCAGAATCCCGGTTCCAGTTCCGAGTGCATGCGGATGCGGGTCCGGTCCTCGCCCACGGGGACAAGTTCCCACTCCGAGTGACCGGCGCGGAAGTCGCTGCCCTCGGGTTCAACCTGCGTGTGCATCTGCATTGGCGCGGGAAAGCGCACCGCCTCAATCATGGCGCAGGTGACACAGTAAAAGACGAAGCACGAGCGGTACACGACGCGGCGCCGGTGCGGTTCGGCGTCGGTGGGCGGCAGGCGCGCGGATTCGACAATCGCGGAACTGAGCCGCAGCAGGCCATCATAGTCATTGACGATGGCCTCGACCCGCTCCGCGCTGGCGTTGAGCACCATTTCCAGGTCAACGGTGAAGACGCCCCGTTGGTGCCTGGCCTCCACATGCTCAATCTCGCCACCCCACGCCGCCGACGCGGGGCCCAGCAACCACAACGTCAGCGTCAGCGCGCGCAAAACGATTTCACTGTTCCTTTTTGAACAGATCCTTCAGGCCTTTTGTCAGATCCTTGACCGGATCCTGCGATTGTTTCTGCGTGGTTGTGGACTGTTCTTCCGTCGTCTGCTTCTTTGCCGGCTGCTTCTGCTGCGTCGTCGGCGCCGCCTGTTTGTCCCCTCCCGGAACCAGTTTGCCCGGCAGGCCGAGCACACTCTCGAGCAGTTTGACGCCCATTGCCGCCAGCAGCTTGGTCGCATCGCAGTCACGCTTCGGATCATCCAGCGATCCTTTGAACTTGCAGTCCAGTGGCACACCCTCCAGCTTGCCTTCCTGCAATTCCTGCCCGCCCTGGCCCTTGGAGCTGGCAACCAGTGTCGCGGTCAGCTTGTAGTCGAGTGAGTTGGTGGGAAGGTTCGCCACGACGCCCTTGCCGCTGAGCCGCACTCCCGGGCCCGCGCCCTTCAGATCGTCCAGCGTGATGACGCCATTCGTTGCCACCGGATTCCCGGTGATCTCGCTCAGGTCGGTCTCCTCCTGCTCCGAGACCTTGAGACTGAAATTGTCCTTCAGCGACTTGCCCTGACGCATGATCTTGCCCAGGTTGTAGCCCTTGATCGCGCCGTTCTGGACGCTGAAGCTCATCTGTCCGTTCAGCGTGCGCTTGATGGCCGGCGCCGTGCTGCCCGCGGCGATCAGCGCGGCGCTGAAATTCGCCGTGCCTCGCGCCTTGGCCTTGCCGGTCATGTCCTTGAGCAGCGGTTCCGCCTGCACGCCGGCAATCTTCGAGTTGATGGTCAGCTTCGGTACCTTGCCCGTGACATCCATGGTGATGTTGCCCGCGTGCGTGCCCTGGTACAGCTTTGCGGCGATGGGATCGAGCTTCACGATGCCGTCCTTGCCCTTGATTGACACCTTCACCTGGTTCAACCGCGCCTTCGAGACCACCAGATGACCGACGGCGATGTTGCCCTGAACATCCAGCTTGCGCAGCAGGTTCGCGGGTATCCGCCCCGGCTTTTCGCCCTCGCCCGCCGCCGGCGCGGCGACGGCTTCACCTTCATCCGCGGCCGGCTTCGGCGGCAGATAACGGTCCAGATCAATCTGGTCCACGTCAATCCCGAATCGCACCACGGGCTTGGCGAAATTCTGCACGGACAACTGGCCCTGTAGTTGCGTGTCGTCCAGTTGCACAGACAGCTTGCTCAATTTCACGTCGGTCGCGGAGCCGGAAATCTCCGACTGCAACGCCACCTTCTGCAACACGTTCTGATCCACGGCCTGCGGCGGCTTCAGTTTCAACTGGCGCATGAACTTGCGCAGATTGAACTGCGCCACTTTGAACCCGCCGTCGTACACCGGCGCATCGAGGATCTGATCCGCCTTGAAGTCGCCCTTCACGTCCAGTCCCAGTCCCTGAACCGACAGCGCGTCCAGCCGGAGCTTCTGGGTATCCAGATTCACCTGTGTGTCCGCGCGCAGGTCAATATTCACCGGCTTGTTGCCCACTTCTTCGCTGACCACCACGGCCTCCAGCACCATGGGTTTGAGCGCAATGTCGCTGCCCGTCCCGGCAATGCCGGCGTCGAACTTCAGCGAGCGCAATGTCTCCCCCAGCCCGGGCTGATCCAGTGCGGTCAGCAATCCCTTGAGCTGCGCCCCCGTAACCGACACTTTGCCGGCGGCGCTGCCGCCCGTGCCGCTCATGCCCTTTGCGTCGAGATTGCCCGAGACGGCGACTCCCAGGGCCTGGGCGGACAGCGCCGGAACGCTGACATTGCCGTTCTTGAAATCGGCGTCGAACTCGGCCTTGATTTCGAATTTCTTGTCGGACAGTCGCCCGAGCTTCCGGCCGTAGGTCGCCAGCGCGGAATCCTTCCGGCCCTGCATTTCGCCCGCGACCAGCATCAGGACCGGGAGATCGGCGCCCGCCGCCGAAAAACTGCCCTTGACGCTCGGCGTCTTCGATTTCGCGTTGCGCGCCGTGAGCTGCGCATTGATATCGGCGCCCAGAAGGCTCGCGGACAGCTTCGGCAGCGCGATATCGCCGTTTTTCAGATCGGCGTCGAACGTGGTGTCAACGCGAAATTCACGCTGCGGAAATCCCGCCACGGCGTTGCCGGCGCGCGCCAGCGGCGATTTGCCGCCCTGCATTTGTCCCGCCACACGCATCAGCATCGGCAGGTTCGGCCCGGCGGCGTTCAGCGTTCCCTTGAACGACGGCGTTTCGGAGCGGATGTTGGCGGCCTTGAGTTCGCCTTTGACCGTGGCGCCCAGCAGTTGCGCATTGATCTCGCTGAAGTTGGCATCGGCGCGCGCCAGATCCGCCTGTAAGTTCGTCTTCAGGCTGAACTTGCGATCCGTCAGGCCCGCAAGCTGGGACGCCAGGGGCTCGACTTCCAGCACCTTGAACAGCAGTGCCAGATCCTCGCCCTTTACGTCCAGCGTGCTCTCCAGTGCCGGCAGGCCGGACTCCACGCCGCTCGCCCGCAGCTCTCCGACCACCTCCGTCTTCAAGGCGCTGAACTTCAGGCCGGTGATCGCCGCCGTATCTTTTGCCAGGTCGGCGGACAGCGCGGCGTTCAGTGAAACCGGCGTCTGGCCGCCGGGCAACTGCTTGCTGCGCAGCACACCATCCAGTGACAGGGGCTCCACCGAATAGCGCCCCGCATCGAGGTCGTATTGCACGATCCCGGTCAGTTTGAGATCGCTGGAGATCGCAGGCTGGTTCGCCTCCGCCGAGGTCACGAGATTGAGATTGATGGGTTCCCCGTAGACGAGCTTTCCGGTGGTAAAGGTCAGATCCTTGACCTTGTACTGCGCGCCGGACACCGCATCCGACCAGGTCAACTGCGCCTTCTGCACATCCACGCCACCCAGCACGATGGCCGTCAGCGGCAGCGGCCGCGCTTCCTCGGCGCCGCCTTTCACGAGGTCGGCCCAGTTCGTCACGCCCTCCTTGTTGCGCGCGAGGTTCACCTGCGCACCGGTTACCTTGACCGTGTCCACCTCATATTTCTCCTGCAACAGCGGAATCAATTTCACGCGCAGATTGAGATAATCGAGATGCAGAAACGGGGCATCGCCAAATCCCGGCGCATTGGCCAGTGTCAGGTTGTTCACCTCCAGGTCGATCCAGGGATACAGATCCAGCCTGATATCCCCGTCCAGGGCCAGCTTGCGTCCCGTCTCCTCCTGCACCTTGGAGGTGATCCATTCCTTGTGATCGTTGGGATCCAGCGTGGCGACAAACACCCCGATGCCGATCGCGGCCACGAGAACGAGCCCGATTGCCCCGAGTATCAGCCGCAGTAGAGCCTTCATGACATGGTTCCTCAGCTATGCAGGCAAAGAATGGAGTTTAGACCAGCCAGGCCCGGAAGTTACTCAGAGATTTCCTGCGCGAGCGCCTGGCGCAGATACTCACGCAACCGCTGCGCGGCCAGTCTGACCTGCCGCGGGGCGGTGCCGCCGACGTGATCCCGGGCCGCCACGGACCCCTGCAGCGTCAGGCGCGCAAACACGTCGCTCTCGATGCGACCGCTGAAGCGCCGCAATTCCTCGATGTTCAGTTCGGAGAGATCTTTCCCCGCGCCGATGGCGAACTGCACGACGCGTCCGACAATGGCATGCGCGTCCCGGAACGGCACGCCCCGCCCCACGAGATAATCCGCCAGATCGGTGGCCGTGCCTTGGCCGCGGGCCGCCGCGGCAACCATGGCCTCGCGCTGCACGCGCAGTCCCGGAAGCATGCCGCAGCAGGCGCGCAGGCAGTTGCGCACGGTGTCCACGGCATCGAACAACGCCTCCTTGTCCTCCTGGTTGTCGCGGTTGTACGCGAGCGGTTGCCCCTTCATCAACGTCAACAGCGCCATCAGATCGCCATACACGCGCCCGGTCTTCCCGCGCAGCAGTTCGGCGACGTCCGGGTTTTTTTTCTGCGGCATGATGGAAGAACCCGTGCACCAGGCCTCATCCAGTTCAATGAAGCAGTACTGCGGCGATGACCACAACACCAGTTCCTCGGCAAAGCGCGACAAATGCATCATGATCAGCGCGGCGGCGCCGCAGAATTCCACGGCAAAATCGCGATCGCTGACCGCATCCAGCGAATTTTCCGCGACCCGATCGAAACCGAGCAGCCGCGCCGCATATTCGCGATCGATGGGGAACCCGGTGCCCGCCAGCGCCGCGGCGCCCAGCGGCAGCACGTTGGTCCGGCGGCGGCAGTCCAGCAGGCGTTGCTCGTCCCGCTGCAGCATTGCGCACCACGCCAGCAGATGATGCCCGAACGTCACCGGTTGCGCCGTCTGCATGTGCGTGACCCCGGGCATGATGGTTTCGGCTTCGCGCTCCGCCAGCGCGCACAATGACTGCAGCAAGGTCAGCAGCAGCGCGCGCAGCTCATCCATGGCATCGCGCAGATACAGGCGCAGATCGGTCGCCACCTGATCGTTCCGGCTGCGCGCCGTGTGCAGCTTCTTGCCCACGTCACCGATGCGCTCGGCCAGCGCGGATTCGATGTTCATGTGCACGTCTTCCAGCTCCACGCGCCACTGGAAGCGGTCAGCCTCGATGTCGGACAGGATGGACTCGAGGCCCTTGACGATACGGCCGGCGTCGTCCTCGGGCAGCACGCCGCAGTGGGCGAGCATGCGCACATGGGCAATGGAGCCCTGAATATCCTGCCGGTACAGCCGCCGATCGAAAGAAACCGACTGCGTGAATTCCTCCACGAACGCATGCGTTTCCCCGGCGAAACGGCCGGCCCAGGGCTTTACTGGGGACTGATTGGATGCCATCTTTGGGACTGAAGCGGGAAGGTGGGGTGACGGCACATTATATATGATGGGCGCCGTGCAAAAACGGATGACTGTGTGACGCGCACCGACGCGAATATCTCATTTTTGCCGGAGTTCTGCGGCGCACGCATCGTATTCGTCGTGGTGCTGCTGGCGCAGTTGCTGGCGATTGCACTGACGCTGGCGGCGCCGGCGCCGCTGACTGCGATGCTGACCCGGCTGGCGCTGATCTCGCTGCTGTGTCAGTGGGTCGCGCTGCCGGGGCTCGCTGCCCTGTGCCTGCTGCAGCGGCGACTGAGGACGCTTGCGGACCGGCACGCGGCCGTCGTCAGCTACGTCGCGGTGCTGCTGGTGACGCTGGTGATCGCGGAGTTGTCCTGGCGTCTGTCGCAGATGTGGATTTACCCGTCCGATGTGCGTGACCCCGGCCACGTTGATTTTCTGGCGCGCTGCGTCGGGATCAGCGCCATCTCCTGGGCGCTGGCGCTGCGCTACTTTTACGTGCGCCACCAGTGGCGGCGACGCATCGAGTCCGAGGCGGATGCGCGCTTTTCAGCCCTGCAGGCGCGCATCCGCCCCCATTTTCTGTTCAACTGCATGAACACCATCGCCGGCCTGGCGCGGCAGTCGCCGGCGCTGGCCGAACAGGCCGTGGAGGATCTTTCCGACCTGCTGCGGGCCAGTCTCGGGGAAACGCGGGACTCGGTAACCCTGGGCGAGGAAATCGAGCTGTGCCGCGGCTACCTGCGCATCGAACAACACCGGCTCGGCGGCCGGTTGCAGGTGGATTGGCAACTGGCGGCGGAGGCAATGGAACGGCGGCTGCCGCCGTTGACGCTGCAGCCGCTGCTGGAAAATGCGATTTACCATGGGATCGAAAAACTACCTGCGGGCGGCACGGTGGGGATCACGACCACGGTGCAGCGGCACGGCGTTTCGGTCACGCTGACCAACCCCACCGCGATGCCGGATGCCGGCGGCTCCACGTACCCGGGGCCGGGACATCACATGGCACGGGAAAACGTCGCCCAGCGACTCGCGGCATACTTCGGGCGGGATGAACTGCTCCGATTCCAGGCGGAGGGCGGCGTCTACCGCGTCGAACTGACCCTGCCCAATGAAGATACTGATCGTTGACGACGAGGCGCTGGCCCGCGGCCGGCTCCGGGAACTGCTGCGTTCCATCGGTATCGAACGGGCCCCGCTGGAGGCGGACAGCGGGATCCGGGCACTGGGACTGGCGCAGCAGGAATCCCCGGACATCGTGCTTCTGGACATACGCATGCCGGGCATGGACGGGCTGGAAACCGCCGCGCACCTTGCGCGCCTGCAACGGCCGCCCGCCGTGATCTTCACGACCGCCTATGACGAACACGCGCTGAAGGCATTCGAAGCGAGCGCGGTGGATTACCTGCTGAAACCGGTTCGGGCGGAGCGTCTGGCGCGGGCGCTGGAACGGGCCCGCAGCCTGCGCGCCGGCAACGTGGCAGCCCTGCGCGATCGCCAGCCCGCGCCCCATCGCCGCAGCCACGTCAGTGTCAGCACCCGTACCGGCCTGTTGCTCGTGCCCGTGACCGAAATCGCCTACCTGCGGGCCGACCGGAAATACGTCGGAGCGGGCTGGAAAGGCCGTGAGATATTGCTGGACGAACCGCTCAAACTGCTGGAACAGGAGTTTGGGGATCGCTTTTTGCGTGCGCACCGCAATGCGCTGGTGGCACGGGCTCATGTCGTTGCACTGGAGCGCCGGGCCGACGGCGGCTACGCGCTGCGTCTGCGTGAGGTGACCGAACCGGTGCCGGTCAGCCGCCGGCACCTTGCGGGCGTGCGGGCGGCGTTAAGGCACTTTAGCCGGGTGAACACGGATGCATAACACCGTATCTCGTATCTCGTGAAGCGTATCTCGCTGAAAGCCGTATCTCGTATCTCGTGAAGCGGATCTCGCTGAAAGCCGTATCTCGTATCTCGTGAAGCGTATCTCGCTGAAAGCCGTATCTCGTATCTCGTGAAGCGTATCTCGTGAAGCGGATCTCGTGAAAATCAAAATATGTTGATCAGGTTCTCTTTCACGCTTCACGCTTCACGTAACACTTAGCGATTCGCGCGCGGCGGCCAACAGCGCCAGACGGCTTATGACCCCGTAGGTGTAGAACCGGTTCGAATGGGCGTCCGGTCCCTGGTCCGGGTCGGGCGAGATGCAACACTCCTCGAAGGCCAGCGGCTCGAACCGCATGCCCGGCGCATTGAGGTTTTCACTGGACGAACGGCCGGTGTGCACGCGATAAAAGCCGCCGACCACGTTGTGGTCAATCATGTAGACGACCGGCTCCGCCACTGCGTTGCCCGCGCCCCAGGTTTCATGAGTGTATACGCCCTCCTGGATGATGACCTTGGTCACCTTCTGCCCTTCCTTGGTCGTGGACATTTTCGTGCGCTGCTTGCGGTTCAGCTCCATGACCTCCTCCGCGCTGTGGGCGGTCATGACGCCCATGCCGTAGGTGCCGGCGTCGGCCTTGACCATGACGAACGGCCGGCACTGCACATCGTACTCGGCATACTTGCGCGTTACGGCGTCCAGCAGCTCCTCCACGTTCCGCTCCAGGCAGGATTGTCCCTCCCGTTTCATGAAATCTATGGCACCGCAATTGCGAAACATCGGGTCTATGAACCACGGGTCAATGCCAATCAGCGCCGCGAACTCCTTCGCCACGCCCTGGTAGAAACTGAAATGCACCGACTTCAGCCGGTTGGCCCAGCCCAGCCGCGTCGCCGGGCGCAGGATCTGCTCCAGGTCTTCGAGGATCGGCGGCGTCCCGCCGCTGAGGTCGTTGTTGAGCAGCACGAAATCCGGATCGAAATCGCCCACGGTCACGCGCCGGCCGCGCCGCGCCAGCGGCGCCAGCCTGACATCGGCGCCGGACGGCAGTTCGATCACGGTTTCTTCCTCGAGATCCGGCGACAGCGAACCGAGCCGCACCGCGAATCCGGCACGCTCCAGCAGGCCCTCCAATACGGCCAGGTTCTCCAAATAGTACACATTGCGCGTGTGACTCTCGGGCACGATGACGATGCGGTCCACCGGCGAACCGAGGCGTTCCACAGCCTGCTGCAGGGCCTGGATCGAAAGGGATTCAAAGGCCGGATTCAGGTTGTTGAAGCCGGCCGGGAACAGATTCGTGTCCACCGGCGCCACCTTGTACCCGGAATTGCGCAGGTCCACGGAGGCATAGAAAGGCGCCGGCGAGCGGCGCCACTGGGCCCGGAACCAGGATTCGATGGCCGTCTGCCGGGCCAGCAGTTCGCGCTCGAGGCGATGCAGCGGACCGGTCAGCGCCGTCGTCAGATGCGGTACCGGGGAAGGAGCAGTGGCAGACATGGAATGTTCCCGTTCTCGAACGTGGGAGTAATGTACAGATCAAAAGCCACAAGCTACAAGCCACAAGCTACAAGGAAAGCGGAACCCCGGTATGGTTCTCCTTGTCACTTGTAGCTTGTTGCTTGTAGCTGCCTTTCGCTTGTAGCTGCCTTTAACGAAGATCTCCCCATAGCGCCTGGCAGGCGGCAAGCGCCGCCACCGGCGCGGTCTCCGTGCGCAGGATGCGTGGGCCCATCCGCACGGCGCGCCAGCCGGAACCGGTCGCCGACCGCACCTCTGCCTCCGACAAGCCGCCTTCCGGGCCGCACAGCAGCGAGACTCCGCCCGCCGGGGCCGGTAACGCAGGCAGTCCCGTGTCCGCCCCGGGGTCGAGCACCAGCCGGCAGGGATTGCCGTCCCTGTTCAGCCATTGCGCCAGCGGCTGCGGTGCGGACACCTCCGGGACGCGGTTGCGGCCACACTGCTCGCATGCGGCGATGACCACACGCCGCCAGTGCCCGGCGCGACGCGACGCGCGCACCTCGTCCAGCCGCACGTTGCCGTGCCCGGTCAGCACCGGCACCACGCGGGCGACCCCGAGTTCCACTGCCTTTTGCAGGGTATAGTCCATGTGTGGGCCGCGCGAGATGCCCTGCACCAGCGTAAGCTGCAGCGGCGACTCCCGCTCGCACGGATCGAACGATTCAAGCTGCACCGTCACGGAGCGCTTTCGCGCCGCGACGAGCCGGCCGCGATGGCTGCCCCCTGAGCCGTCAAACAGCTCCACGACCGCGCCCGGACCGAGCCGCAGGACCGCGCTCAGATGGTGCGCGGATTCCGGCGGCAACATGATTTCAGCCCCCGGTGTCAACGGTGTCTCCACATGAATCCGAACCACGCGCATGTCCGTACCTGCAATTCACCGGCCCCGTTATAATCGCGAATTATGGAGATCCCCGGCTATCGCATCCAGCGATTGATAGGCAAGGGCGGCATGGCCACGGTGTATATGGCCATCCAGGAATCTTTGCACCGCCCCGTGGTATTGAAGATCCTGGACCAGGTTTCCGCGCATCGCACCGAGGATCTCATCGAGCGCTTCATTGCCGAGGGGCGCATCATTGCGTCCCTCCGACACCCCAACATCATCACCATTTACGACATCGGTCTCGCGGACACTTCCCTGTTCATCTCCATGGAGTACGTGCAGGGCGGCGATCTGAAACAGCGCATGGAACTGCCGATCTCGGTGGATGAGACGCTGGATTACCTGGGCAAGATCGCCGGGGCGCTGGCCGAGGCACACAAGCACGGCGTCGTGCACCGGGATGTGAAGCCGGCCAACATCCTGTTCCGCGATGACCACACACCGCTCCTGACCGACTTCGGCATCGCCAAGCAGGTGGACACGGAATCCGATCTGACGTCCACGGGGATTTTTCTCGGCAGCCCCAATTACGTCAGCCCCGAGCAGGCAGACGGCATCAAGACCGACGGTCGCGCGGACATCTACAGCCTGGGCTGCATCCTGTATGAAATGCTGACCGGCAAGAAACCGTTCCAGTCGAATTCGGTCATAGACGTGGTAATTCAGCACAAGCAGGCGCCGATACCGCGCCTGCCGCCCGAGGCCGCCGACCTGCAGCCCCTGCTTGATCGGATGATGGCCAAGCGCCGGGAGGATCGGTATTCGGACGCGGAATCGGTGATCCAGACCATCAACAAGATCCGCGATGCGCGCCGCCGCGCGCAGCACCTGTCGGTCTCCGGCAAATTCGAAATCTCCCCGGTGTCCGGCGCGGATCGCGAGCGCCGCGCAAAGCAGGTGCTGGGTGCGCTGGTTCTGCTGGGCATGGTGATGTTCTCCTCGCTGAAGTACGTCGAGGTCCGGTTGAAGGCCCCGGCTGCGGGCACTGCGAATGTCTCCGCGCAGGCGGTTCTGTCCAGCGCACAGGAGCTTGCGCCGCCGGTATTGCAAGCAGAGGCCCCCGCAACCGCTGCCGCGGCACCGGACGATACTGTTGTGCAGCAAGGCAGCGGGCCGGCCGGGAATCCGCCCCCTGCCGCCGAAACCGGCCCGGCGCCCCCGGCCGCAGGCGGCGTTCCGGAGGTATCAGAGGGCAGCCCGGCGACCGCATCGGAACCGGCCCCGCCGGCCCCGCCGCCGGAACAGGTCGTTCAGGCGCTGGTGTGGCTCGGGAGAAGGAGTCTGGAGGAGTACAAGCTCACTTATCCTCCGAAGGACAACGCCTATTACTATTTCAATCGCCTGCTGGAAATGGATCCGGGCAATCAGACCGCGGTCGCCGGGATTCTGGAGATTGCCGATCGGTACGCGATGCTGGCCGAACAGTCGCTGGCCCGGAACGAAATGGACAAGTCGGCGGCCTATGCGGACATCGGCCTGCGCATCAATCCGGACAATGAAGCGCTGCGCGCCCTGAAGAATCTCGGGCCGGCGGCGGACGCTTCGTTTATCGGCAAGGTGAAGCGGTTGTTTTCAAGCCGTTGAAAAAGCAGCCACAAGCAACAAGCCATAAGCAACAAGTAAAACAAGTTTGAGGTCACCCCCCTTGTAGCTTGTGGCTTGTAGCTTTTTGCTGCTCAAGGGTGAACAATCTTTTTCGCCGATTCCTCGCGGACCTTCTCCCACTCCTCCACCAGCGCGCGCATAGCCTCCACTTCGGAAGCCGCGTCCTTCTCCGCCGCCGGTTTTTCCTCCGCCGGGGTTGCAGCCGCAGCGGGCGCCTTCGCCTCTGCCTCGGCCACTTCCTGTTCGCGCCTGCGCGCCCGTTCCGCCTGAAGCCGCTGTGCCTCCTCCAGCTTGGCCTTCAGCCGCGCCTCGTCCTGTTCGGCGCGCCTGAATGCCGCCTCGCGCAGTTGTTGCCGCTGGCTGTCCGGTACGGAAACCGCCGTATCGTCAACGACTCGTCCGTTCTCGATGACATACACGCGCGGACCCGGTTCGTCGCTGCGATACCACCAGGGCGGCTTGCCGGATACCTGCGGCGTACCCGACTCCGGATCGTCCCACTGGTACATGCGCGCGGAAACCAGCATGCCGGACAGCAACAGAAAAGCAATCAGTAGCAAGCGAAGCATTCGGGCTATTGTGCACAAAAAAATGGCGGCATTCCCGATTTTTGCAAGTTAGAGACGTCGCCCGGCATGCCCCACATCCCCGGGCGTCTCTTTCAGCCGGCCGAAGCCTGTCCGCCGACGCAGCGCAAGTAGGCGGTTTCCAGGTCCGGCACTGAAAATTGATCGCAGCACCGGATCGGGGAGCCCGTGAACGCCACCCGCCCGCCGTGCAGGATGGCGAGGCGGTCGCACAGCACCTCGACGTCGTGCAGCAAATGGGTGCTGAAAAACACGGTCCGGCCTGCGTCGCGCAGCCGCCGCAAATGCTGCATTACCGCGGCGCGGGCCTTCGGGTCCAGCCCGCTCATTGGCTCATCCAGCACCAGCAGCGGCTTACCGCTTGCAAAACACGCCAGCAATCCCAGCTTCTGCGCCATGCCCTTGGACAACTGCCGCACCGGCTGCGCCAGCGCCGCCGCTTCCAGGTCCACTGCCGCCAACAGGGACGGCAGTTGCGTCGTTTCCTGCACCGCGCCGTGAAGTTGCGCCATGTAGTCAAGGAAGTCCGCGCCGGTGAGGTAATAGGGCGGGACAAATCGCTCCGGCAGGAACGCGAGTTGTGCACGGGATACCGCGTCAAGGCTCGATCGGCCGAACAGTGACAGCGTGCCGGTGTCGGCGCGCGCGAAATCCAGCAGGCATTTGATCAGCGTGGTCTTTCCGGCGCCGTTGATGCCAACCAGTCCAAAACACTCTCCGGCGGCCACCTCGAGTGTCGCTCCGTCAAGCACCGTGCGTGCGCCGTAGCGTTTGCGCGCGTTCTCGATCCGGATCACAGGTTCAGCGGCGGTGTTCATGAGCGACTCAAATGATAAAGGAATGGCCGGCGTGAGGCCGGCCCCACAAAATCCCCTCAACAGAAATCCAGCTCCACATGGCCCTTGCCAGGATCCTCGCTACATATGTGGGGCCGGGTTTACCCGGCCTGAATCTGGCCGGCTGAAAGCCGGCCCCACACAAATTCCCTGACAGAATTAAAAAGGCCCGCCGAAGCGGGCCTTTGCCGTAGTCGTCGTCAGACTGCCGCGTCAGTAAAGGAACACTGCATTGCAGGACTGATTCGGGCTGTCCACCTGCCAGGTTGAATTCGCCGCGGCCTGATCAATGCAGTCGTTGGCCGCCGTTCCATCCGAACCCCACGCCACGGCGCCATCGAATATGCCGCTGATGTTGGGGTCCGCGGCCTCAATCGCGGAACGCAGCACGCCGGTGCCGGCATTGCCGTCGTCCAGCTTGGCATCCAGGTCGCGCAGGATGGTCACGGGGATCAGGCCCCCGAAGGAGTACGACAGCCGGACGATGGTGGCGCCCGAATTGCCCTGCACGTAATCGTTCATGTGCGCCAGCATGATCGGTCCCTGGAACGCGTTCGGGGGCACCGCGCCCAGCGCCACCGCCGTCACATAATTGGCGGTAGTCAGATCCGCGTTGGCGGCATCCTGGCCGGAGAAGGTCCCATTGAGAAACCCTGCCGCGGACAGATGCGGCCACACGGCGCCGGCTTCCGCGATGGTGTCAATGCGACCGTTGCCGCCGGAGGCGCCGGTGCCACCGGGGGCATTGGCAGGCGTTGCACATGCGGCGGCGTCGATCCCCTGACCCACTGCGGTACACGCCGTGGTCCGCAACATGTCGCCGGGCAGATTGCGGAACCGGTCAATGAAGCCGTAGTAGGCGGCCTGCACGCCGGAGTTCTGGTCGGCCAGATTGCGCACGCGGGCGCTGTTGATGAGCTGCTGGCCTTTCAGGATGCCGCCCAGCAGCAACCCGATGACCACCAGCACGATTGCGATTTCCACCAGCGTAAAGCCGGTCTGTTTCCTGGATTTCATATTCAAGCCTCCATGAGTACTGTGACTGGCATATATGCAGCAGATTCCGTGCCAGAGTCGTAACATATTGTTCGTTATGTATTTTTAGCAGTAATAACAGTCTTTTCTTCTCCAGGATAGGTTGATCCGGCTAAAAAAACATGGTCATTCTCCTCGATTTGCATGAGATACCTG